>JABDCJ010000036.1:0-667 GCA_013288145.1 Nitrososphaerota archaeon
CATCATAAACGTAGTTGGGATGATCCGTTTGAAGTTCCGACCACAACGATACAAACGGCTTCAGCTTGAAGATGCGATCAAAGACTTCGCGCGACCTAGTGAAAATTGTTCCCGTCTGCTCGTAGGTGTCGTATACAAACAGACCTGAAATCTCTCCTTCCGGAGTTCTGGACACATAGACTTCTCCATCTATGTCGAGAGCTTCCTTTGCCCAGTACTGGAGATATGTCACGCCGAAGACCGAGAGAGCTTCCGGAAAAGATGCTGGAATCTCGGAAACGTTCTTAATTTCGGAAATTGTATCCGGCGTTTTATTTTCACCCAAAATCAAGAATAGTAAACTGCTTGGTCGCGCTCTTTTCTCCGAGAATGTTGCCTATGTTAAGATTAAGACTCGAGCCGTCCTGGACAAGCTCGATGACTTCGTCATCTTTTAGAGCGTCTCTCAGAATGTACGCGAAATGTACCTTTCTGTCTGTCGGATGACCGAACCGTCTTGTTCGTTCCATCTCTATCTGCTCGTAAGCGTAAAGAAATTCGTAACGTGAACGGTGAATTTGATACTCCATCTTTTCCTCAAGGTCCCTTTTCCGGAAGTTGAACATCTCTAGGCCTTCCAGGTCTGCCCAGAAGATAGTGCCATCGGGAGCCAAGAGCGCATCCTTGT
>JABDCJ010000036.1:677-5167 GCA_013288145.1 Nitrososphaerota archaeon
ATTTGATTTGCCAGACTTTGAGAAAGTCCCATCCCCTTCGTCTCTCATTGACCGGACGAACAGAGTTAGGATAGCCATGCCACTCTTAAGGAAGTTTTTCTCGAACTCGATAGCTTTGTCATTGCTGTCAATTTCAAAAAGATCAAAGACCCAGCTGGTGTCGCCGCCAAGAGTATGATCCGAGTGAAAGTAAACTCGCACATTAGATGGAACAAGCCGCGTTTCCTGAACCATAGGTCCCTTGAACTGCGTGTACCAGTAGATTTTCCGCACATCATCCTGGAGATCCTGCGGAAGGTGAACAATCTTCACAATTGGGGCGATCCTGAATCCATGAATGGATGTCGGGGAGTCTGCGATTTCAGAAGCCTTCATTGCGATTGACGCATAGTCCAGCCCTTGAATGCCATAAGGAGACCCGCGGGACCACATCTCGCCTGTAAAGTACCGCTGTCTTGGTATTTCCGCAGCTCGCATGATCTTGTTTTTTGTGATAGAGTTCTTGAGAAAGCTCGTGATATCCGTCTTCTTGAGAGGTTGTCGCGAGAATGGACCTGTCGTCGAACCAATTCCTTTTACATTTTGGTAAAAGTCCAAGCCATCTAATTGCAAAACAGGGTCTCGGGTAACTGCACTCCGATTGTCATCCACAATGAATTCTTTCTGCCCGACAGAGGACAGATCCGTAAAAGGCATCACGCTTTCGGGAAGGTAGACTTTCTCAAAGTCTGGCAAATCAAATGGTTGGAAATATTTGTTCGTTTGGATCATTGGCGATTTGTATGCGTTCAGGGTAATGGGATGACCGTGAAGCCGCATGATTTTACACTCTAAACATGAGTTTGGGTATCCATATCCTTGACTTCGGTCATCCTGCGTCTTCTAGAAATTGCAAGGACCGCGACTAGGACTATCAAGACGACTATGATCACGCCGATGACATCTAGATCTACTACCGGGATTGTAACTGTCGAAGTTGAAGATGAGGACACGGAGATTCCTGAACTGGATGAATTCAAGTTGGCAGCGGAGGTTGAAGCTTCGGTCAGAGTGCTTACTGTTGATAGCAGATAACTGGTTGAAGTCACATACAATTTGTCTGTGTAATCAAACCCGTCTCCTGATGGATTTGTATCATGCTCGACGTAATTGTAGCCAACGATGTAGCCCGTCTTCGAGTCGTACCACGCACTCCAAGTATATGACGAATTAAACTGCCCATAGACATCATTCCGCTGGTAGGACCCGCTTCCCTGAGCGAAGATCGCGCCGACTATCACGTTTTCCGTGGGTAACATGACAGCCGAGTTTGTTGAAACAATTTTCATTGACGTGTTTAGAATTGTAAAGTTCGCGCCGACGGGAAGTGAGTTGTTCATGGCAAACCACACTGATGGATGAACGTACGCAGCGCCGCCAAAAGATGTCTCGTTATCTGTTCCGTTGAGGTAGCGGAAACTACTGCTCGAAAAAGTATAGGGCCCGCTGTTAGTTCCCGCCCGGATCGAACCACTGCTGTTACTCCAGCGGTATGTGTAGCTGTAGTTCATGGAGACGGTGTTACCATTTACACTGACAACATTCTCCGCACCAGTGACGTCCTGGTGTTCGGTGTATCCCGCATAGTTGCCGGTGCCGTTCCCGAGATCCGTGGTCTCGCTATATTTGAAAGAATCACTTTGGTGAGGTGAAAATGCTGCCAATGTAAAGGATTGATGTATTGCAGCTGCTGAGAGTAGTAACGTGAGTGAAAATAGAAGAATTGCAGACTTATGCAAATCCGCCCACTCCATGGGAGTGGCCATCATGATAGCCGCCTCCGGTGTTGTAGATGTTGTGGTACGTCGTATGTGAGATAATCAGCGGGTAGTACCACCAGATGGGAAAGAATCCACCGTAGTAGGGCTGTCCGGCGAACCCGGATTGTGCTACCTGCTGCGGGGTATTCGTGAACTGCACTGGAGTGTTACTCAAAGATGCGTTCGGATCTAAACTCTTAGCAAGCTGGTTATCAACACCGTGAACCATTCTCACAGCCAGACTTACCAGCTCAGACCGACCTAGAGATGCAAATTGTGCCAGTATGGAAACACCCATTTCCATAAGGTCGATGGCTTCAGTAGCCTCCAACGTTGTCATCGAGGTTAGTATTGCGGCTGCTACGAGGGGATACGCGAGATCGCTCCTCAGAGCATCCACTATCGTGTTCATCTTTGATTTGACATCATTCACAACCAGAGGTGAGATTGACAGATATGCAGCAGCAAGGTCGGTATCATCTGATGTCGTGTGACCCCAATCGTTGAACATGTCTCTGTACGAGTGGAATTTGGATGTTAACCAGTCGGAGGTGATATTCGACACGGAGAGTATCGCGGCAGCTTCGTGAGACTCTGTAATTTTTGAAAATTCAACAAACCTCCCAAAAGAAGTGGTGGCATCCGAGCCACCGTAGAGAAGCGTAGCTGCAATTCCTATGGATTGTTCCTCCGGGACGTTAGCTTGGCTTCTGACACGTTTTTCAAGATCTGTCAGCGATGATGACATACTCGAAATATCAGTGTTAGCCACAGTCATGATTTCTGCTGCCATGAGCTTGTTCCAAACGTTGGAATTGAAGGTCCGGAGAGTGTCGTAAGCAGACCCGAATCTTTCGAGGATCTGCTGGTGATCGCCCTGAAACTTTGCCAGCCCAATCGCGACCGACCACAATGCAGAGCTATTTTGATCCTGTGACAATTCTTTTCACTTTCAACTATTCGTTAGTATATTCCGTCACTTGCTATTGCCTGTCCTCGCCTGTTTCGTCCGTGGCGTTAAAGAAAATTCGATTTCGAAATTCTGCGACGTAGATGCTGGCTCCCTGAGCTATTCGCCGTAACTCTGCATATGTTTCCTTTTCTTGTTGGGCAAAATCAGAAAATTCCATGTCAGAGACCCGAGAAATTTTGGCGTTCAGAGAATTTACCAGAATCACACCTGCGCTGGTAAGCGACAAATATTCATCACCATACGGTACGAGTTGATCCAGCGCTGACTTTTTCTGAATATAGTTTGATACCCTTGCTTCATCGGCAGAAATAGGAACTTCATCCTTGGAAAGTCTCTCGCTGTCAGCTTCCAAGTTTTGTCGCACAGACTCCTTGTACTCGCTCCCGTGCAAAGGATACAAGAACGAGAGAAATTTCTTCTTATCCTCCACTGCGGCTGAGTCGGCAGCACACTCCTGAGCCTTTTCTTGCCCTAAACGCTGGTTTATCTGATCCAGATTTGCAACTTCAGCCGCAGCTTGATCGTAATCCGCCTTCGAAGTTCGCGATACATAGCCGCTGGTTGAAAGAAAATCCAGATCTGTCCACGTGATTTGAGTGGTTATCGACTTTTCCGATATTTCAGACAGAAATGATCTTGCGTCGCTGCACTTCAATATTAGATCGATTTACCTGCGTGAATTCCCTTTTCTTGCTACCGAAATGTCTGGAGTCCTAGTTATACAATTATCGTTGAATAAGATGAGGGTGGTAAGCGCGATGTCGACAGGAGCAGCTTTGTGGATTATTCCCTTCAATTAATCAGTTTTCTTTGCTATATCTTGAGTGATTCGGATTCAACATAGCATCTACTCTTTGCAATAATATCGTTGCGAATAGATCATTCATTTCAGTAGTGGATTGTATGAGGCTACACTGTTAGTAATATCACTCTGGGTTCCCTTTGCCGTTGCAAATAGTTTAGAGCCTGCAATATTTGGGACGGTACTGAAAGTTTACCTTAACTGTAACTTATCCGACTAAAACACTGATTCTCTAAATTCTACGAGTTCATTTGATCATTTCTACAGAGAGAAGTAAGCTAAAATGTTTGGAGCCAGGAGAGTTGCAAGAAGAACGGCAAGACGGACGTCGCGCAGGGTGAGCAGGCGTCAGATGCTTTACGCTCCGGAGCCCGTTGCAGCAACCCCAAATGAATACGCAAGTCCTCCAATGTCTAGTGAAAGATACATCCTGCTTCCCGAAGATTCGGGATCTCCTCCACTTAAGCTAAGCCAATCGGACGCACAAAGAATTCAGGAACACACTGGGTATCCTCCTGCTGAGATCGAGGACAACGACTTGTTGCAGGCAATGCAGGAGCTGAACATTCATTCAGCCCCTCTAACACCGGAGGATTACAGAGCTATGGGTATGCAGTCCCCTACTCAGGCAGGTCCTGGGACAGTTGTGGTTCACCGCACTCATCCCACTCTACCTCAACCCTCCATCGCAGAACAATTGCAAAGCCTACACGAATTGCAGCAAAATGGCTTGATTACCGAAGATGACTATAACGCCAAAAAGAAACAATTGCTAGGAATCTAGTCCAGCGAAGCGAAATTCCAGCATGAAACACTATGTTCAATTGCTAAAGATCTGTAGAAATGATCAAATGAACTCGTAGAATTTAGAGAATCAGTGTTTTAGTCGGATAAGTTACAGTTAAGGTAAACTTTC
>JABDCJ010000036.1:5177-26503 GCA_013288145.1 Nitrososphaerota archaeon
ATGTTCAATTGCTAAAGATCTGTAGAACATTGATGTTACTTAGTGAAATAAGCAAGGCAACATAAGGCAGCAACTACCAGTACTCTTAATGGTTCTTTGAATTGTCAACTTCCCAACAATCGCAGCAACAAAAAACAGATCGACCAACCACTATTACGATAGCGGGAGTGTTCTTGATTTTGGTTGGAATATGCGGCTTAATCGACTCCTATCTGATACTTGCATCTTTGATCGTGTTCGGCTGGCTGATAGTGGGAGGAATCGGGTTCTTCACACTAGTCAGTGGTCTTGCCCTAATGACCGGAGCGGATTGGGCGTGGTCAGCCGCTACATCCCTCGCTATCTTGAGCCTCTTTACAGGCTTTATCGAGCTGATCGGAGCATTCAATTCTCACTACGCTATTCTGGGGTGGGTGGGAATAGGACAGGCACTTGGAGTGGCAACGTTATTGCTCTCTGCGATTTCACTCTACCTGTTGTATCGAGATGAAGTAAGGTCATATTACTCACAATACGAGACGCAGTACTATGATGTCTATAGAAATTGAGATAACCCTAACGCAGGATTCGAAACTAACTCTTCGATCAAATCTATCTTCAGAAGCAGAAGCAAAGTTTCGCGCTTTTCTGAAGCCACTGACGTTGAGCTAGCTCAATCTCATGAGCCAACAATCTAAGGATATGTAAAGTAAGTCTTACATCTATTTGGAAATTTTTTATTTCAAAGTGGAGATGCATCCTGAGTTGGGTTTCTTCTTGACAAATAGAACAACAGACTCAAGATCGGAATAGCGCAAAAAAACGGAACGATAAAGGGAACCGTAAGCGAATTTCCTGCGACCGATCCGGCAATCACCGGACCAACAAGACTGCCTGTACCGATCGACGCTTCGAAAATCCCAGCACCTGCCCCCATTCTTTCCTTTTTTGTCTCCGCAAGCAGTCCAACCATTGCGACATAGTAGACGAAAGAATAGCTCAAACCCACCAGGAAAAAGGAAAGAAAGTATATCGCGCCGGACGGACTGTGAAAAACTGTGAGCAGCGAGAAACTGGAAGTGAGAAAGAGAAATACCAGGATGTTTCTCGATCTGATCTTCGGATCGAGCAGAAAGCCATTGATCCGCCTTGTCGAAGTAAGAAGGTAGCCAAGGAATCTGGCGGCGCTGAACGTGGCCGAGACCGCCCCGATAATTACGATGGGTAAGCCCTGAGAACTAGCGTACGGAGAAAAAAATGATATAATCGTGTTCGAGATTATTGTGCACATTACGAGCGAAAGCACATAGAATAACGTGCTAACTTTTTTCGAGCCCGCTTCACTTGGTTCGTTTTGCTTTTTAGCTGGAAAGGCCGCTGCCACTTCGGCATTTTCAATTATCTGAGACTGGCCATTTCCATTTCCGCCATCGCTTCTTGAAGGCGTGGGTTCTCCTGATCGCCTAATTCGCGAGTACGGAATCAGGTTAATCGACATCGCAACTAGAAGGAAGATTGCGTTGAAGATGAACACCTGCCGAATGGAGAAAATCACGATTACAGCGGATCCAACGAGTGGTCCCAGAGAAGCCGCCGAAGACCAGGACAGGTTAAAAATTGCGAGTGCCCTTTTTGGATCAACCTTCGTATCATGGATGACCGCGGCGTCAATTGAGGGCCAAAAAGTAGCCCAGCCCAAACCCTCAACCAATCTAAGACCGATCAAATCGATCGGATTTGCCGAATATGAGTACAGAATCGAAACCGCTGCGAGCAACGCAAGTGATAGAATAATGAAAAATTTCCGGGCTTGGCCTCTGTCTGAAAATCTTCCCATCACAAACGGCATGAATGCATAGACCACACTTGAGCCGCCGCCGACAAGGCCGATTTCGAAGACGCTTGCGTGCAGTTCGACAGCCAGTAGCGATAAGAATGTTGTGAAAATCGGCTGAGCGAAATTCGCGAGGGCAGCTGTTGAGTTGTACTTTACAAAATTCAGATCGAGAAGGTTAGGTTTGCTCGAGGAAGAAATTGAATTCGGTCTACCCAATCGCTATTTTCTTCTCTCGCGAGTCGATTTCCAGAATATTCGGGCTAAACGCATTTCGCCGAGGATTTGAGCGCTGGAGGAAAAAGGAGATCCTTGATATCTTAACTTTCTCCGATCGCGGACCTAAGAGTCGTTGTCATTACAAGAGAATTGAGTCTGTTATTTCACTGCAGGTGTTTGTAAAGTTTTTTTGCTTCATCTTCTCTGCATTTAGGGCAGGCAATCCCAAGCCTGCCGAGACGAGAGTCAGCCTGAAGATTATTGAATTCCAAAACTTAGGTCCTTGTAGGAATTTTTTCGCTCTCCAGCTCTTTGATCTTGTAAGAAGCTGGAACAGCCAAACTCCACAGAGTATTGAAAATCGACCTGTGTTGTTCAACGAACAACGGGTAGTCGCTGTAGATCGACTCTGAATCGACGCTAAAGAGAGCTCTCTAATATGTTATGCTCCGGCGACGGAGTCCTTTATTCTAAATAGATTTCAAACAAAAAAATGGTGACGCGTTGGGGCAATAGACCCAATATGAACGGCTGCGTTTTTCAAGCCACCCCAAATATTCATTGCTCATCTTCTTTTTGAAAGAGATGATCTTTGCTACGACTCTCTACAATCATGCGGATCATTGTTTGCCAAATTAACGCTTCAGGCAATTCAAATATGAGACTCGATCAGACAGGATCACTTAGAAATTTTCATCATTTTTCAAACCTAGATTTGCTTAATCGGCGTCATACCCTCATCGAGAGACCAATAGAATTTCCCCTCTACCTTGCTTGGGGGAAGCAGGATGTATTGATCAGTGTATCTAATAGAGTCTACAGCGTAGTCCAAGTCATAAAAGTTTGAAAAGAGCATCTCAGCACGCTCTCTGTTCTCGGTCCTGTATATCACCTGGAATCCGTTTCGACTGAAATTAATCAGTGTGCCAAATGATCGGTAAAACTGCAAATCGCTCTTGATCGAGTAATGTGGTCTAGCGTGTATTACGAATGCTATCAGACCATTAGAATGAGTTCCACACATTGCTCCAATGTTTCCACCTCCTTCCAACCAGACATCTATTTCGCCATTATCTGATGTTTCAAGTCGCGATTGCCAGTCTTCCTCGAGCGGCATCGTACTATATTTCTTAATTTTTATCAGACGAATTCTGTTATCCAGATAACTCTGGATTATCTTTTGTGGGTGATTGACTAACATTTCCTCTTCGATCCGATCATCCAATTATAAAGAGGCAGGAATAGTTCTACATTCAGATCTTTGTTGCCGGAAAAATTACTGGAATTCTCATCAGACATTTGTAAACATTTGTCATTTGATCTTCGAAGTTGCAGACAACATACAACATTTGTTTTTAGCAAATTAAGCACAAGATAGCCTAAATGCCATTCATATTACTCTGGTGTAATATATCGGATGTACTAACATCTCAGAGTGTCATAGAAAATTAGAGCAAAAACAGAATGATAAATGGTAAATTTGCTTATTCAACTAGGGGCCAAGCTTTGCTCTGCTTTGTCTACTTGAGTTTTTTGTTTAATTCGAGTAGATACCTGCCACAGCGTGTTGAAGAGCTCATGCATTTCCTCGACGTATATCTTGTCATCCACCACGAGCGCATGCAACATTATTAGCCGGGACGTGATAGTTGAAAGTGGCTTTGGCTTGTACTTTTCGGTTGAATAAAACAAGATCAAGATCTGATTATCTGTTAGAATGAAAGTTGGCAAATGCCCTTTCATGTACGAAGCTTCGAAATCGATGCCTTTCATATTTTGAAGATCAAGTGCATCTGATGGATTTGCACTCTCTCCCGAGAGCAGAATTTTACAAGATTTAGGTGCGACAGTTGCACGTCTAATGGTAGATAAAATAAAATTAGCAGATTCGCTATTAGCAATAATTTGAAGCGAATTTGCGTTCGCGGAGCTCCATATTAGGTGTCGTATGGCGGAGACACCATGAAACATAGACATCGCCGGTCTATTTTGGTCCTCGCCTCCTGAGGTCTTGGTTACGACCCTGATCGGATCAGCTTTCTTGAGGGCATCCTTGAGTTCGGCTTGATAGCTATTGAGTTGCTTCAGCTTTGCTTCATGAACCGCAACCAGCTTTTCAATGGCGACTTCGGGTGTCACGACAGAGTATCCCGTTGGCCTTCCAAAGTCAGCATGAAGCAAACCGAATACGACGAGTTTCTGCAGGATTTGATAAACTCGAACTCGATCTCGTTTGGCTATTTTTGCTAGTTCTCTTCCTGAAATCCAGTCTACTCCTGCCTTTTTAATTCTAGTCAGAAGCATGAAAATTGAAGCTTCGTCGTAGCTGAGACCGAATTCAGAGAGCCTTTCGATTATCTCCCCGTAGGTCTGTTCGTTTTCTTGAATTTGATCCAGCAAACTTCGACTCCACGAGTACGGGTATAATAAAGGGACAGTCACCGAAGTAAAAAAGACTTTTGGATTTGATTGATCAAACAATCACTTTGTACCAGATCTGGTCCTGATAACATATCACTTGCATTTCTTTCGCAGTTAATTAGACGCCTAAATCACTACGGGTATTTTTTCTTGTGACCTCTTTGATCAAGGGCCGAGGGAACAAATTTCTTGACCTTATCTTCTAAACTTACAAGTTTCTTCCGAGACATGTTCTCATTCAAGGCTTCAATCCGAAGAAGACTCTTGAGCCTTGAAGAATATCGAGAAAATTCAAACCCTGAATTCCAATAGAATGGGTATTACGATTTTCGAACCCTTCACAAATCTTGTTGGAACGCTAGAATCAAGCATGGCTTCGTAATCAGGCGGCTGTTTTGTGTAGAAACCAGCCTGTCCTTTGGTTATTTCTTAATGTTAGTAACGGCACGTATAATTTCTACGATGTCAAACAACATCAGACTGAAAATGCCAGCATTGCGAAGAATCGCTAGACGAACCTCAAGACGGACTTCAAAACGTACATCCCGACGAAAGGGTACTCAAAAAGTGTGAAGGAGGAGTAGAGATCTCCCAACCGGGAGGTCTTTTGTTCTTTATCAAAGGTTATTCAGCAGCGATGATTCTTGGATCGGAACTGACACTTGACGATCTGATGAAACCAGGTGGAAAAGAGCCAATGGGTTCCAGACTAACGGAAAATTGACCCTTCGGGGGCTCTTTTCGAGGCATAGAGCATCATAGATGTCAACTTTTGTGAACCTTAGCTGCATACTAAGGTTCCAGTTTAGAGCAACGTGAAGCAATAGTCGAAATGAGTGATTTGAAAAGAGGCAGAAAAGAGAATTCCAAATAGATTCTAGTAAATTATTGAGAATACTAACAGCAGGCTCTTAATTCACACTCCTAAAAGCAAGAGAATGAAAAGAGGTACACGATGTTTTTGCTTCCAACCAGTACAGCTACCATGAAATGGCTTACATTGCCTATTATCAGATATTCCGGGGTCTGATGAATATTGAACTTCGGTCCGAGAAATGACGTCAGTAGACACGAAAGCTATGAGCAGACTTATGAAGGGAATTTTGCGGTGCCCGGAAAGATCTTTATTGCAGACGACGTCGCTCAGCTTCGCACACTTTACTCCGCGATTTTGAAACTTCATGGATACGACGTAATTTTGGTTGCAAGCAGCGGCGAGGAGGTCGTCAAGCTTGCAAGAGACGGTGGATTGAAAGAAGTAGAGATCGCAATCTTTGATTATTCGATGGGAGCTGTCAATGGCTTAGAGGCAGCAGTCGAAACCGTCAAATCTAACCCGCGAATCAGAATAATTATTGGCAGCGCTAATGAGGAAATCGCGACTCAAGCCTCCGTTCTTGGGTTTGCGTTTCTAAAGAAACCTTTTTCGAAGGATGAGCTTTTGGGTCTTTTGAGCTCAATCGAGCAAGATATCCGGGAATCCCGATATTATGCCAGGCAATCTAGTGCATTTCAATAACCGCTTTCTCTTTCTAAAAGTAAATTCGCTTGATTATCTCGGAATCCTAAAAGGCGATCACCGGATTCGCGTAGTCGTACCAATTAGTACATCCGGGAAAAATTATGAAGTCCGACTTGAGGACAAATTATTTCAACCTGGCGTGACTTCTCCATCTTCCAAAGTGCATGGCCTCGTAGGTGCAACTCTCGAAGATTACTGTGTATTTCCTGAAATGTTAATTCAAGGCATAACTCAATTTCTTCAACCTGACAGATTCAGTAATCCAACTTCCGCATCCATAGTATCAACGCAGTTGTAAAATTAGGCGGTCACCAATTCGCAAAAAGCCCTGAGAGAGTCTTATGGTTACTAAACCATCAGCCGCGCCTAACAATTGGACTGAGGGTTTGGAATCAAGAGCGGAACGCTATTTAGCTGGAAGGAACTTGCGCAGGAAAGCTTCCAGATCTAGGCATGGTAAGTGGACTCATGCTCGTAATCGTCCTGACCCGATCAGCATTTTGGAAGAATCAAATAAGTTACGACATGCGAACCTTGTACCGATTCGATACGGGCGAATGTCGACGTCGCCATTTGCATTCTTTCGCGGGTCGGCAGAGATAATGGCAAGAGACTTGTCGGACACTCCTGCATCCGGAGTTAAAGCGCAGCTCTGTGGAGACGCACACCTGAGTAATTTCGGTGTCTATGCCTCTCCAGAACGAAGGTTGGTCTTCGACATTAATGACTTCGACGAGACGATTGCAGGTCCATGGGAATGGGATGTAAAGAGACTTGCAACAAGCATTCTTCTTGCTGGTCGTGGGAACGGCTTCCCTCCTAAGAAAACCAGAGAGGCTGTAATGAGGTGCCTAGGAAGTTATCGTGTAAACATGCAGCAGTTTTCACTAATGCACCATCTTGATGTCTGGTATTTCCGTCTCGACTTGGAAGAGATCCTTGGGCGCTTAAGTCACCAACCTGGAAACAAAGGGGTCAAAAAGATATTGAAGCGCGCGATGACAAGAGCGAGCAAGCGCACTCGAATTCAGACGTTTCCGAAACTAGCAGAATCCGTGAATGGCAAGTACAGAATCAAGGACGATCCCCCACTAATCTTTCACTATGACACGCAATTCGGTGGCCAGGATATTCTCGACACCCAAGATTGGAGGGCTTTTGTGTTAGAATATTTGGCAACATTGCCAGATGAGAAGCGTATGGTGATTGAGAGATATCGTACAGTTGATATGGCTCAGAAAGTCGTTGGAGTGGGTAGTGTAGGTACGGCTTGCGCAATAGTGCTTCTACTAGGAGGAGCAGAAGGGGATGATCCCCTATTCATGCAAATCAAAGAAGCCCAAGCCTCGGCACTCGAGCCCTATGTAGATGCAAGCCCATATTCCAACCACGGACAGCGAGTTGTGAGCGGACAATTCATGATGCAGGCAGCAAGCGATGCGTTCCTGGGCTGGTCGAAATTCAAGGGGAGAGATTTCTTTTTCCGACAGCTACATGACATGAAATTGTCGGCGGAGATCGACACCATGAACCCTGCTGTATTTGGAATGTATGCCGAACTTTGCGCGGCGGCCTTGGCACGGGCGCACGCGCGTACCAGTGATCCGGCGATGATCAGCGGCTACCTAGGTAACAAGGACATATTCGACCAGGCCATTGCCGACTTTGCTGAATTGTACGCCGACCAGACCGAAGGTGACTTTGCTGCTCTAAATACCGCCATCAAAGAAGGGCGGGTGAAGGCTCGAACCGGTGTATGAATGGTTGCAATTGGAAGGACAAGGTGCCAATTCAGCAAACCTGGGAGATTGAACACCTGATTCTTTGGTAATGCCTAGGATAAAATTCCCTCCGGCCTCGTGGCCTTTTCCGAAACTCCTTGCGATGTCATTGTGTCGTCTGCTACTGAATCAACCAGCGTTATGCGTGATTCCTTCATCAGTAGCGGTATTGGTAGCTTGTGTTGATGAGGAGATATTTACCGGGGATCTAGCCGAGGTCCTCTGTCCTGAAATTCCGATTGAAAGGGCCCAAAGACCCAGCATTATGAAGGCGATTGAGAACAGTGCAGTTACGAATCCTGCCACTATAACAGGGTAGAAGATTGCTGTTAATCCTACGCTAACTACAAACAGGCCCATGATTATTGCAAGGGCACGAGTCCAGCCAGACATTCTTGCCTGTGACATTTTCAGTATTCACCTCCATGTTGAAACATACGGCTTCTCCTTGGCTCCACTATGGAGTACACGTCTAGGAACTTCTGCATTGTTTCCATTTTTTCCTCACCACGATCAGAAACCCCAAGCGTATATCCACTGTGTAATTTATCTATTCTAATCACCGATGGCCTTCTCAGATAGATCAGGCAGATAATACTGAAAGCTAAGTGTGATTATGAAAAAGTGAATGAAGAGACTTTTTCATATGCCTACTATTGTCAGGGGCGCCCTTTAACAATCAAAATCACAATAGTTCCTAATTCATAATCTGCAAAGTGCGTTTTGAGATTATCAGCTATTCCCATTCCAATTTGTTCGGAAGAACAAGGGTTTGATCATATTTGTTTCTCCTCGTTTTGAGCTTCTGATTTTGTTAACAGGAGCTTGTGCATTCGTCTTGCCGAAAAGATAGGAATGAACCCAAAAATGAGCCGGGAAATCTCTTTACTTTACGTAGTGATCATGTAGTTTTTTGCTCTTTTACGATTGGTTGAGCGGTTTTCTTAGGAATGAGAATTGCTGCAACTAGACCAACCATTGCAATAACGATCATAATAATGAGCGCCACGCCAAAAGGTTCATTTTTTGGGAGAGTAGAACTCACCAGAACTGAGCCGACGATTGATACTCCAAGTGACGAACCCAAATTTGAAATGCTTCTTGATAATCCTGAGATTTCACCTTGATCCTTGTCAGGAAAAGCTGATTGTACCACGTTAACCGAGGAAGTCAACATGATTCCTATTCCAGCCCCTATAAGAAATAGACCCGGAATAAAATTCAGAATTGGTGAGTTTGGATTTGCAAGTAGTGAGTTTTCATTTCCGAGTAGCAATAGCAAAATTATCCCCAAGATGGTTAAGATAAAACCACCTCTGATGAGTAATCTTTGAGACCGTCTTTGTGCAAGTCTCCCCGCACGACCCGAAGTCAGCAAAAGACCTACAGTTGAGGCGGTAAGGACTAATCCGGTCTCAATGGCGCTAAATCCTCTTACCGTTTGCAAGAATACAGACATAACAAAAAAGCTTCCCTGCAAAACGAGCCACTGAACATTTTGCGTTACCAGTCCCAAGTTTGATGTCCGATTATGTAAAAGGCGGGTTTGAAGAAGAGGCTCTTTGCCGACCCGTTCTCTATGTCTGATTGAATAGTAAAATGCAATGTTAAAGAGAAGACCTACTCCAGAGATAACAATGAATGGAGATATGCTTCCCTGCGGGATTATCACGGTATTTCCAATTGAGAAATTTTCAGTTGCGGTTAACCAGCCGTAAGTGGATGTCGTTTGAAGGCCGAGAATTATAAGTAATAAGCCCACTCCTGAGAGAATTGCACTGCCAATATCCAGATGATGTTTTGGACCTACGATTTTTGGATCAACGATTCTTAGACTCAGGGCAATTATCGCTAGGACGATCAGAACCTGAAGTATGAATGAAGCCCGCCAGCTGATCGCGGTTGTTACTACACCCCCGATTAGAGGACCAGCTGCAGATCCAATTCCTGCCGCTGCACTAACTATGCCAAAGTTTTTTGCCCTCGCTAAGCCAGAGTAAGAAACCGTAACCAGTATGTAGACGGGCGGGATTAAGAGTGCCGAGCCAAGTCCTTCTAATACTGAGTAGCCAAAGACAAGTACACCTAACAACGGAGCTAGTGCAGCTATTAATGCTCCTACTGCATAGACGCTTAGACCGATCAAGAATATCTTCTTACGACCGGAAATATCCGTAAGCTTACTGCCTGGTATCATCAATGCGGCCATAGTTAAGGTGAAGAGTGTAATCGCTAACTGAACCCCTTGCACCGTTGTGCCTAGATCTTTAGCAATGCTTGTAATAGCCACGTTCATGTTAGATGCTGCATAACTGCAGACAAATTGAGCTAACGCCAAAGGAAGGATAATTGAACTGAACAATCCTCCTTTCTTTTCGGCATTGGTCAGACCGGGGTCGCCAGAACTCAGGTAATCTAGCCTCGCGGCTAAGAAAAGACTGTTATGTTATTTTCTAAATTACTGATATGATAACATGCATCTGATGCCCTTTATTCAAGGATCTGCAAAGTCCGTCCCAGATTTAGCCGGATTAAGAAACAACGCCAGCGACTGAATGATTTCATCGACCTGAAATCGACTCCCTTGTTAACAACTCAAGTCCTTCACATTCAAGAAAGAGCGAGGACCTTCAGTCCAGCTGTTAGGATTCTCGCCGTCTCTCCCCAGCTGCGAACAGAGTCTAAGACTGATTGAGCTACTTTCCCAAATTCGAGTTGCCCGAAAACTTGTTCAACTCTCTATCAAGGGCATCGCATGCGCTGATTAGGGCAAGGTGAGTAAATGCTTGAGGAAAGTTTCCGAGGGATTCGCCCTTTTCGCCGATCTCCTCTGAATACAGCCCCAAGTGGTTTGCATAGGTGAACATTTCTTCAAGATTTTGCCTTGCTTCCTCCAAGCGGCCTGCACGCGCAAGGGCCTCGACCAGCCAGAAGGTGCAAATCGAGAAAGTTCCTTCATGCCCCTTCAAGCCATCTGAAGCTGCCCGGTCGATACTGTACCTGTACAGATGAGGTTCATTCATCAGTTCTTTCTTGATTCTCTCAATCGTCTTAACCATCCTTGGGTCGTGGCCATCTACAAATCGGGTCAAAGATAGCAAAAGAGCGCTTGCGTCTACCGTGTCACTTCCATAATATTGAACGAAACTTTGCTTGTCTTCATTCCAACCTTTCGACATGATTTCATCATAGATAGTGTCTCTGGTTTTTCTCCACTCCTCTAGTGGAGCTGGTAGCCCTTGAGCTTCAGCCATACGGATGGCACGATCAAATGCAACCCAACACATTAAGCGCGAGTGCAAGAAAGCGCGCCGACCTCCTCTTACTTCCCATATTCCCTCATCTGGAGTCGACCAATTGTTCCCTAACCAATCCAAGGCGCGAAGTAGGATCTTCCAGCCTCGATAGTACATGCCTCGCCGTTCGCTGAAAAGAATGTAAATAGCATCAAACAATTCGCCATAAACATCCAGCTGTAGCTGCTTGTATGCTCCATTGCCAATTCTGACGGGACGACTTCCTTCGTACCCCTCGAGATTGTCAAGTTCGAGCTCCGGCAATTCGTGGCCACCATCAATTGTGTACATTGGCTGGATTGCTCCCTCTCCCGATTCGTAGAACCTTGCTGTTAGCCAGTCCGCAAATGCTTCAGCTTCGTCGTAAAATCCGAGCAAGAGAAGGCTGTGGAGAGTGAAGGCGGAATCCCGGAGCCATGTGAACCGATAATCCCAGTTTCGTTCTCCGCCTATACCTTCGGGGAGACTTGTGGTTGGTGCAGCTACGATCGCACCCGTGGGGGCATATGTCAGCAGTTTCAACGTTAGAGCTGATCTATGAACGTTTTCTCTCCATCGCCCCTGATATCTGCACTGTTGCAACCATGTTCGCCAAAATGCCTTAGTGTCGGCCAATCCACTTTCATATTCACCATGGGGTCTCTGTGCCGGTTCGAACTCCTTGTCAGCGGTGCTTTCGAGCAAGAAGTGAGCCCACTCGTTTTGCGCCAACGTAAATGATGCGCGTACACCGCCCTGGTCGTCTTGCTCATGGGGAATTGAAGGTGTTAGAGCCAGGGTGAAGGTCTTGCTCCTGAACAGCGCTCCCTTCTTTGTAATATCAACTGTGTGCTTATCACGGGCATAATTGAAAGCGGGTCGACAAATCATTTCGAGGTCGACCGCACCGTGGACAACCCGTACCCCTCTCATCAAGCGATGGTGTTGGGTTTTCACCTTGGAATGCTGAATCGGCATAAAGTCAGTTGTTTCAGCAACTCCGTCGTCTGATAGAAATCGAGTAACCAGAATATTTGTCTCTGGAAGGTAATACTGTTTTACTTCATTGCTTGAGAGATTCTTAGGGGCAATACTGTAGAATCCCCCCTTCTTTGCGTCAAGAATTTGCCCAAATACGCTTGGTGAATCGAACGAAGGCATGCAACACCAATCGATCGCTCCGTTCTTGCCTATGAGAGCAATTGTATGAAGATCCCCAATAATTCCGTGATCCGCAATCGGCAAGTACTTTTGAGATTTCTCCCGGACTTCTTCTTGCACTTGTTTTGCCATTAAACTCACTAAGGTAACTCAAGACAACCCGAACCCCATTTGTCTGATGTGTTACTTCTTGAAATAAATCACGATAGTATGTCTTGCTTCTGAGGGAAGGGATTTAATCCAAATTCTATCCCACAGCCGAGTCTCCGTTAGATTGCTCTTTCCTTTTCTACATGGGACTCACAATAGTCGACCCGAAAGAGAACAGATTTCTTTTCTAGTTCTCGATCTTTGTGTTTGTCCACCTTAGACGACTTTGATCGAGAGTTTGCCTTCGTCACTTTCCGAAGAAACTTTTGACATTGGGTCGATAGAGATAGAAGAGTACCAAACCACTGATGATCAGCGTACCCACGCCTGTAAATCCTCCTATTCCTATTACCCCGATCCTAAGTGTTGGTAAGCCTAATCCGAAGATTTGAGCAATGCCGACGATTAGATCAATTGCGCTGATCACTACTGCCAGCGTCCATGCCCAGGGCGCACCACCTAGGAAACCGTATCCCACAGCCATCGTGACTAACGCGACTAAGAGGACGAATCCCCCAACTCCTAATCCGACGAAAAACCCACCTGCTCCCGCCCCAGCGAACCAGACGGAGAAGAAAGTAACTAATGCCCAGATTAGACCAAAGAAACCTAAAATTACTTCTAGAAAACCTATTATTGAAACAAGAAACGGCCGCCCGCTTACTTCAGTGTCTGTTCGCATACGAGATACGATCTCATGTTTCGGGGAACGTCGTCTAAATCCCCTGTGTTAGTTCATATCAAAGATAACAGCTCCTCATTTCTATCTTTTTTCTAATTTCTCGCAACCATTCCGTGATTGTATGACATTGATGATTGATGCAGTCGAAAGTTCCGGGAATGGTTATTTCACTCGAACGACCTCCTCCTGATATGACATTGTCGAAACAAGGCGAAATCGACGTAGTTGATATGTTGTCGATCTTTTCGAAGGGAACTCTCAAGGTTGGGGTAAATGGTGGCTCTTTTCTCAAAGTGGACGTGGATTCACAAACCATTGATATCGAAGCTAAGGGATTGAAAGAAAGTGGAATACAAGTTTCGACTCTAGTTAGAACCAATAACGACGGAGGAATAAGGAAACTTCTGAGGAGTTCGCGATCCATGGCCAAGAAATTTTCCGAGAAGGGCTGGCGCGTTGCACTTAGTGACAGAGGTAGTTCAGTCATGAGGCTAGGACGAGGAGTTTCAAAAGTCTCTGGTTATATAACAATCAACCCGATGAAGATTCGAACTATTTTGGAAATTCTTCAATAAATGAAATCTCAGTTCGAAGCTGTAATCATCTTAACGTTCCTTGTTGCAAAAGCGTCTTTCTCCTCGTCTGTCAGCTCCCGCATATGAATGGATAATGCGATTTGCCCGTTCAATTCCATGCCCAATTGAGCCCCTGGTAACCTTACGCCGACTTTGTGAAAGTCTATTTCAAGTTGCGAATGTTTATTTGCTAAAGCTTCTATCAAACCTTCGAATAATCCTTTCTCGACACTTGCTACACCGTTATCTCTGGTTGTTTGCATTGAGCTCACGTCACGCGATAATCATCGATGCTATATTTACGACTTACACCACGTAAATCTGCATCAAACCTCTACAAGTCTTGTCTCGTTATCGCTTCTAGAAAAGTAAGATCACCTATTCTACTTTCTGAGAATACAAAAATGTTTAGGACAAATCAGTATCAAATCTATGCTTCGAATATTTAGGCGACTCGTCTTGGCGATCGTCGAGACCCTATAGCTGGTTACTCTACTGATCTGAAGAGAGATTGATTTTAACAAAACCCTGTAATCGTGTTTGGAAAATTACTTCTTGAATCATAAGGCGCGATTTACTCATATGAGATCGATAAAAGTCTATTCTTATTTGAAATCTGAAATAACTGTGGCTTTCTAGTTCTAGAATACCCAAATTTCGTTTGGGAAAAGATGCGACTTGAATCGGCGGTTTCAAGAAAAGTAAAAATAAAGGCCGCTCTCATCGCAACCGGAATTACTGCCTTAACCCCGGTCTATTATTATTGGAACAACTCATATGACAATTTTGTCGCATCATCAGGGCTTATCGTTAATTTATTTCTCTATTACATTCTGGTTCAACCAATCTATGTCGTTTTCATTGTCTTTTTCGGGCTGTATATTTACCAACAAGATCATGCGATGCTTTCTGTAATCCGTGGAGTGATTGCTGCCATTCTCATTGTCGTATCTCTGGATTTGATCAGCATACCGCATTCTGTGCCATCGCTATTCACTTTCAGTCAAACGATCCAGCTCTCGAATGATCCGAATCTCACTCCTTACCCGGATTATCAAATCGCAAAGGCAATGTCGGACGGTCCGGTCTCGTTAACAACTGATCTCTTCGTCTACATTTTTCTGCCGATTGTCTTGAACATCTTTGCGCTCGCTATTGCGAAACCGAATATTTACACCAAAGCGTTTGAAAACGCAAGTTGAGAATCTGACAAATATTTTTACGCCTTGCACCTCACTTGGATTGGAAAACCAATCGTTGTTCTTCACAACGTATCGCGGATACTTAGGCAGGCTAAATGAAAAATAGTAGTCTATTTTCAAGAGGGAAAATCTTTCGCATTAGGATCTAAAGTAGACTTCGTACGAATGGATAAACTATTGAAAGGACTCTTTTTCTCATAGGCAACGTAAAGTGCGTAGGAAGGAAATTTCTGGGTGAAGTTGCTGACCAAAATGGTTGTACCAAAGCCATAAAAAGTCAGTGACGGACGCCACTCATCTTTGGAAGAGCCAAAGTATTTTCCACCGGCTGATCCGAATCTCTATTCTAAATTGACCAATGTTTTGAGAGCAATCGAATTATCGACTATTGGTTTGAAACCGGGAACTGTAAATAGAATCAGAGACAGCCTTAGTCCTCTTCTTGACGAAAAGGAAGTTATCCATATTCTCGAGATATCGCTAAAACTGGGGCTTGCAATTGTTGATGAAGACTCAAAGGGTTATTTCATAACAGATGATGGTAGAAGAGTTCTAGTGATAGGAATTTAGGCGTGACAAGTAGTCAGTAATATTCTCCTGAGCGCTCGTTCCGTGGAAATCTTTTCTCTTTAAACCGTGCTGACTAACGGCATCGAAATCTAAACAGCACAACTTCTGGGTTTCCGTTGATTCTAATTTTCTTTGTGATTTCATTTTCAGAGTTAGCGGTGATCCTACTTGCTCGAGGGCATGAGTTCAATCACTTCAACGAGGAATGATAACTAACGTCTGTTCAGTAATTTATTTGACTGAATCACAGCAAGGACTTACAGATATAGACCCTTGTAGGTTCGCAAAATCAGCTTTCGATAGAGAACAGCTGGTTTCTGAACTTCGAAGATTGTCTTGGAAATCGTGAATTACTGTGGTCGACAGCTTTACAATAATAGATCTGATTGCGGCATCGACAAATGCTTTCATGGGAGCACTGCTCGCGCTCAGCCCGAGCCACAATAGGAAATATACCATTGTTGGTATAATTTTGCTTGGAATAGCCGGCGGAATAGGGGGAGGAGTTACTCGTGATATCATTCTAAACAAGATTCCTGGAGCCTTTGAAAATCCGCTTTACATTATTTTGTGCATACTAGCGGGCACATTAGCTCTCGCTATCGCTTATAGTACAGGCCCTCGAATAAAGTTAGGAACTTTCAAATTTATTGCAGCCTTTTCGCTTCCATGGTATTCAGCTGTAGGAGTTCAAGCTGCCCTTACAGCAGGTTTAGTCTTTTTTCCATCGATACTGATCGGCATAATCGCATCAACCGCGGGTAGATTAATTATCGATGTCTGTTCAGGAGTTACACCGTTGCAATTCGTAAAGGGAGAATGGTTCGTAGGAACGGCTGCACTAGCAAGTACGGTTTACTACATTTGCTACGCTGCCGGATTATCAATCTGGCCAGCGACCCTCATTGCGTTTGCGATTGGTTTCACATTTCGAATAACATCAATGTCAAAACGTTGGGAAGAACCTGATCCGTGGGAATCTAGAGAAGTGAAGCAGAAGGAAAAGAAGGAGGCGCACTCTGTTTGAAGCGATCGAAGATTATGTTGCACGTGCGATTTTGCGACCAAAATTCTTGAAAAATATTCCATGGAAATCTTTGAAATCTTTGAGATATGCCTCCAAAATTATTCAGATCTACGGAGGATACTTGATGGAGATCAGGATTGAAGGATTCATCTAATATCCGTGACACACATGCAAGAAAAGAAATCAGCATCCAACTCTAAGGAACAGAAAGACGTTGATTTATCTGATGAAGAGAAACAAGAGAATATAGAATTAATTAATAATTTCTTTCTAATAATTCTAGGGATAGTTCTAGGATATTTCGCGGCTTATGCAACTGCCTCCCCCACGGTTGTAGGAATAAGCGTTCTAATCAAGGCGCTTACCAAGGAAGCAACTCATTTTCCAATATTGCCGACTCTACATCAAGCTGACATTTTATCTCGAGCTATTGGATTTCTTCTCCTCCTTCCTATTGCTGTTATACTGTTCCCTTTGATGCTGACTCGCTATATTCGCTGGTTGAAAACACGAAACAAGATCTTTCTTGCGCGAGAGCTTACAGAATTATTCTTCCTACTTTTTTGGCCAGTAGCAGCTCTTTGGATTTTTAGCCCACCATTAACTTTGGACGAAACATCACAGAGTATCCAGAGACTCATTGGTGTCGTGTACGTAGCCGCCAATATTGGATATTTCTTGTACAAAACAAGAAGTGTCAGACGTGGATTCCTATACTAGATTTTCAGAGTCGCCTTTGATCTAGGAAACTCTCTAAATCAAAGCAAGTTACGTGATTGGATTTTAGTGGGAAGCTAATGCGAAATATCAGGTTGTTTGTCCGCCGATTTTAGGGAGCTTTCAAAGACCTTTTCCCTCTTATAACGCGAAATCAGGCGTGTAAATACCAAGACAGTCACGATCATGATCGACGCAAAAACGGCATCAGACACTGCAATTCGGTTGTCAGAAAAAATACTTGTAGCCAGCAATATACCAACGGGGAAATTCCGAAGCCCAGAATTGATGGCCAGCACTTTTCGATTGATGAGAACCGGCCCGCCTAAGACCCATCCGATTCCGAGTGCCGAGATCGTCAGTATTAACATAGCAACTGGAGGCAAGATTCCAACGATTGAAATTGCGGCAAATCCAACTATTACACTCAGTCCAATCAATACAGCTCCCGAAACAGCAGTGACCAATGCGAGCGGCCGAAGCAATGTTTTCCTCACAAATTGGGACTCACCCAATGCAAGTCCCAATATCAGAGGAATGAGCTGGAATAATATTATGAATAATATCACGTATAAGAAACTTCTGCCAATCGAGAAGCTTTCCGGCAATGCAAGCTCCAAAAGCAGCGGCATTGTGATGGAAGAAACGATCGCGAGAGCGAACACTGTGACCGTGACCAGGGGCACATTTGCTCGGACCGATTTTGCGAAATTGACCGCAAGTGGCAATCCAAATGAAAAGACTATCAAGAGAAATCCTGTTGCCTCGCTAGGCGGCATGGGAGTTACCAAATAGAGGGCCAGACCTAATACTGGAATTATCACGGCATTCGCCAATATTGCTCGAAAAATCAGCTTGTATTCCTTGAATGCGGCTACTAGTTGTCGAGGTTTTAGATAAAGTCCGGCGACAAACATGGATCCAGCCAACATAAACCATGACAAATATCGGACAATCTCTGCAAGATCCAAAGCCATAATCTATTTCGCCCAGTTCTGATTATATCGGAAACTTAGCTGAATTGGTCCCGTTTTAAAGAAGCTCACGAAATCTTGTTAGTTTCTGTATTTGGCTCTCCCTAAGCTCTGAACAATTCAATCCGGTAAGCGTCAAGTAGTGCGAATAAGGATAACAGATATCAAAAGTAGTGCTGTTAGTTAGGCGCATAACTCACAGATGTAAGAGAGAGGTTAAGGGTAACATGAAACAAACACTAGTTGTAACAGATGTGAAGGTGTCTATTGTCCCAAGATCTGCGTATTCAATTCTCGATTTTACAGGTTAAGATCGAGATCAATCTTAAGTGTCGAAATTCCTAAACCCATATCTCGGTTTTCGCCCACCATTTCAGATTGATGGCCAGACGCTATGCGCGATCACATCTTGATTTTATCGATCTCATTTCTGAGGCTGCCGTAGCAGTTTATATGGTGATCATTATCAATGGCTATGTGGCGCTATCGCAACTAAATACCCAGTTCTATTACATCTTAGCAGTGGATATCGGGGCGTGTATTGCCTGGGGATTTATTGACGGGTTTACGAATGCAATAGGTGGATCGGTAGACCGAGGAAATCAAGCCAGATTAGTTCAAGATATTCAGTCAGACAAGAACTCCGATAAAGCAATTAATGAGGTGATCGAGGCGCTTGATGATACCTTTGTTTCTCGATATAGCAAAGAAGCTAAGAAAACTATCGCGGAAGAGATATTGAAGAATTCGCCCAGGTCTTCTGCCACCAAGCAAAGATTCTTGACTAGAGACGAACTAGAAGGTTTTCTTTCTATTTTTCTAATTTACGTGGTCGCTGGGACCTTACTTTCCTTTCCGTATGTAATTCTACCCAATAAGATAGATGCCTGGATATTATCCAATACTTTGGGAATTGCATGGTTATTCTTTTACGGTTACAGAGTAGGAGCAATTTTGGGCAACAAGAAAATCCCAATCGGATTAGTCACCGCGGGTGCTGGGATAGTCTTTCTAACGGTTTCTTATCTGGTATATGGTTGAGTTCAAGAAAGGATCTTGGTTAACAAACCGGTCCATTCAGAACACTCTTGTTTTGGTCTCCATCGAAAAAAACTTGAAAAAGGCACAAGGAAGACTCTAGACCATCGACGACCATACACTTCTAGAAGTCGCTGACAGCGACTAGTGTTTCCAATTAGTTTTCGGTAGTGGTGCGGCTGAGACTATAGCAGGTTCTTCATGATTAGATTTGATGTCGATGAAAGACTGTAGTCTATCGACCAGGGTCAAATACTCCAAACCCTTTGAGCTAACGTGGTACACTTTCGAATCTTCAATATCTTCAGATTGTTCCACAATTAATCCCTGATCTAGTAATATATTCAAATATCTACGGAATTGACCGAAGGACAGACTGCTATCGTACATCAGATGGGTTTTGTTTGTCGAACCTTTGGCCGCTGAGATGAGGTCGTACATTATTTCCATACTGCTGCGGTACTTTTTCTTGGACATTTTCTATGCCCCTCGATTATTACTCATTCCTGACAATGCACATTTACGGTTCACGAAGTCCTCTCGTTCCGGACAACAATTTTGGTATGCATTCATAGATCCTTTGGAAGTTTTTCGAAAACAGATAATTCTACTGTTATCCTAGCCAAGAAATAACCGATAGAAATTTGGATCCCGCGAAGTTTCACCTTAGAAGAGGGTAGAGGCGATCCCTTCTTCGGCGGTGACCTTCGTTCCGGAGCCCTCACCAATGCTTATAGTGAATTTTTTACCGAATGCCTCGACTCCCTCGAGTGTAACTGGTTCATCTTTGATGATGGGATCCAATTCTAGTGTCTGTTTTTGCCGTGATGGTGTGATGCCGAGTAAAGTTCTCAGAAAGAGAAGTGGCGCCCCGGCTGCCCATGCTTGGGGGTAGCAAGATGTTGGATAGTTGATTGGAAATGCGGTTAGATCAGTCCTTGCTCCCCCGAAGACTTCAGGAAATAGGAAACCGAAATGAACTATGGAATTTAGCATTCCGTTTATCACTTTGTACGCTTCCTTCTTTTTCCCGTATCTTGCGAGGCCCGCCGCAACGTAGCTGTTGTCGTGAGGCCAGATCGTTCCATTATGGTAGCCTATCGGGCTATATCCCTTTGACGCCCTCGAAAGGGTTCTGACGCCATAGCCGGACCACATATCGTCGTTCAGCAAGTTCTCCACAACGGAATCCACTCTGTCATCCGGGACAATCCCGCTCCACAGAAGATGTCCGTTGTTCGAAGACATCGCATCGACCTGTTTCTTGTCCTTGTCCAACGCAATGGCGTAGTATCCTTTGTCCTCGATCCAGTATTTCTCATTGAAGAGCTCCTTGAGTTCATTTGCCTCATCAACTAGTTTCTTTGCGAGTGAATTGTCTTTCCACACTTCCTTTGCGATTTCCGCGACTCTTAGCTTAGAGTCGTAAACATATCCCTGGATCTCGCACGTTGCTATGGGGGCTTCGGCAACTCGACCGTCCTTGAATTGCATAGAGTTCCAAGAATCCTTCCAGCTCTGACTTACTAGACCAGTGGGAGATTTCTTGATGTACTCAACAAATCCGTCCTTGTCCATATCTCCAGAATCGTCGATCCATTTGATTGCATTCAGAATGTTGGGTTTGAATTTCGTGACGAATTGCGCGTCATTACTCCATCTGTAGATTTCTGAAGCTAGGATGATGAAAAGTGGAGTCGCGTCATTTGTCCCATAGTAAGGAAATCTCTTTGTCCTTGCTGCATACGGGCCGTATCGAATTTCATGAACTATCTTTCCCGGCTCCATATCACGATTTGTATCAGTTCCTGTTGCCTGGTAGTACGCAAGTGACTCGATTGCACCACGTGCTAGATTGGGTCCGAACAACATTATCTGATATGCTGTAATCAAAGTGTCTCGACCAAAGAGAGTCATGAACCACGGCGAACCTGCCGCAGGAAGAGTCCAATGACCCTGATCGCTTGGATCGGTAATCTGCAGCGCCAAAAGTCCAATGAGACTTTGATAGTATGAATGCCTTAGCTCATCCCATCTCGTATGAATCTTTGGTACGTTGAGGCGCCAGTTTGCCAGAGTTCCTTCCATCTTCTTCCTGTAATCCATTACCCGTTCCTTAATCTGGTCATGGGTAAACTCTCCAGGCTTTTTCCTTTCATTACCGAGAAAGGGTGCAAACCCGAATGTCAAATGGAATAT
>JABDCJ010000037.1 GCA_013288145.1 Nitrososphaerota archaeon
TATTTATTGCCGGGTTCCAGCGCAAAACAAAACCTACTACTGTTCTCACGCCGGACTTTGTCACGGCATTAGACATTTCGTGCAAATCTTCGAAGTTTAGAGCAACAGGTTTCTCGATGAGTAGATGCTTCTTCGCGTTTGCGGCATCAATGACTTCTCTGGCGTGAAACTGCTGAGGCGTGCAGATCGAGATTATGTCGACTTCGTTATCCTCCAAAAGTTTATGATAATCAGTGTAAATCTTTGCTTCATCAAGGTTGTATTGAGCAGCAAGTTTTTTCGCACTCTCCTCTCTTCTACTCGAAATCGCTACAACCCTTGTATTAGGATTATTGACATATGCTTTAACGTGCTCGGTTGCTACATCCCCTGCGCCTTGTACAGCAACGCCGTAAACTTTCTCAGCCACAGTCGACTCTAAACCTTCGCCTTTTGAGATCAGTCCAATCTTGCACTCTGCCTTACTGGGGGTTCACATGTTTAAGTATCATTCTTTCAATGAAACCGTGAGGTTTCAAGCGTGTGTCAGGAAGTAAGAATAGTTTTAGAGGAATAATTCCCGCAGTCATAACTCCATTCACTGAAAAAAAAGAGACAGATCACGAAGGTTTGTCTGTCACTTTGAAAGGACTTTTGGAGCACGGGATTACTGGTTTTCTTATCAACGGAAGTACGGGAGAAGCTGCTACGCTTACTCGAGAGGAAAGATCAGAAAATATTCGATCTGCAAGCATGATCGCGAAGGGACGTGCTAAAGTACTCGCTGGTGTTGGCTCGCCATCTACGACACAAGCAATACAATACGCAAAGGACGCTCAAGAGGCTGGTGCGGATGCAGTAGTTGCACTAACTCCTTACGATATCATACCCAACAAGGAGGGACTACTGGAATACTATAGGGAGATTGCAAAATCGGTGAAGGTTCCTGTTATAGCTTACAATTTGCCCCAGCACACAGGTGTGAATCTGGGAGTCGACACACTCGTAAAACTGGTGAATGATGGCGTCGTCATGGGAATCAAGGAAAGCAGTGGAAATCTTGCTAATTTAGCTCAGATGATCAAGGAGGTCGGCGAGAAAATATCTATCCTGACCGGGAGCGACGACCTAACTCTACAATCGTTTGTAATGGGCTGCTCTGGTGCAATACTTGCCCTCGGAAATCTTGCTCCGAAGCTTTGCGTCGATATGTTCGATTCAGTCCAGAGGGGAGACTTTGGAAGAGCTAAGGAATTGTATTACAAAGTTCTTCCTTTGGCTCAAGGTATAGGATCGCCCGAAAACTTTCCGGCTCCGATTAAAGAAGCACTAAAAATTCAGGGCAAACCAGCGGGCCCGTGCCGTTCTCCAGTGGTTCCAGTTAGTACTATGGAAAAGGAACAAATCAGAAAGGCCCTGGAACATGCGGGATTGGTATGAATCCTTATCTCTTCTTCTAACATGAACCTCGTAAATCCCGGATACTCGAGCCCGAATAGTAATTACTCTTGAATCTTGGGAAGCTGAGCTGTTTACCCATTCGCGCTTCGAGTCAAAATAACAGCGAGATCTAAATTCATCAGATTGGTTCCCGTCATACCAGTTATTATTTGATGACGAAGAATTTCTGACAGCTCAACCTGTCGGGGTGAAAAAATTGCCCAGTTCAACCAGTTGCTAAGAATCGAGGAAGAACTAGGGGAAAGTATGCTGGGCTTGATTTTCGATTTTAAGCGTAGAACGTCAAGCGGCTGACTTGATTCGAGGAACCCCGATTGGCTTCCTGCCGGTGTACTTGCCCATCACCTCACTCACGTTAGCGAGAGCTTCCTCCACGATTGCCGGAGGATGACAGTAGCACATCCTGAGATATCGATCTCCGTTTTTCAAGTCAGGGAAACAGTCGTCGCAAGGAATGACCGCGATCTTCTTCTCCTCTAGAAGTTTCCTACAAAACTCGTTAGAGGGTATCTCTAATTCGTGGCGAACTAGAGCGATAACTCCAAACTTGGGTTTGTTATAGCTCACGATTCCTTCATTTTGCCGCATCCAGCGATCAAATACATCAAAACTTTCGCGTACTAACTTTCGTCCGCGATCAATGAATTTTTGTCTCATGTCCCTATGTAAAACTCGAGCCGCAAGTTCTTCAGAGAGAACCGAGCCACCAAGAGTTGTATACTCTTTGTATGCCGAAGCTTTTTCGATCATGTCTTTGGAACCCACGACCCAGCCTACGCGCAAACCCGCCAGCCCGAAAACCTTGGAGACGCTGCTTGAGACGAGCGCCTTATCATAGAACTCTGCAAACGACGGAGAAAATGGACCGTCGAACTCAATACCTCTATAGACTTCGTCAGCTATGATCCACGCATTTGCGATTTCACAAATGGCCCTCACTTGTGATTTGTCAAGTACTCGTCCTGTAGGATTATTCGGATAGTTGAAAGCGAAGACCTTGATCTTGCTAGTAACCGCTTCATTGAACTTGTCAATATCAAATTCAAAACCATTCTCGGCTTCGAGGTAATACTTGTGAATTCTGACGCCATTGGCTTCGACTAGTCCCGGAATCTGCATGAAGGAAGGCACCTGGATCAAGACCTCGTCACCGTTGTTTACCGCTAAGTTCGTTAAGATCATATTTGATTCCGAGGTGGAACTGGTTACTAGAATATTCTCTTTATCCAGACCCGAATAGAGTTCGGAAATTTCACTCCTCAGTTGATCATTTCCATAAATTGAAGCATAATCCATCCTCAAATCAAGTAAGTCTTCTGAGAAAAATTCACGCAAGCGTAGTGGTTCAGGAATTCCAGTCTCGGTCAAATCGGTTACCCCGGGAATCACTCTCTTTGCCTTCCACCGTTCTAATTCAAAGTCTGGAATTTTCAAACTAAAATCCCCTTTCTGATACTCCTACACATAGTATTAAAGCTACCAGAACTAGCCGGATGCGCGGGAAGCACAATTACTCGGGCGGAATCTCTCTGTACGCTAACTCGACGTTTATTCCTTGTCTCTTCCTTATTTCCTTAACAACAAAATAGAGCGCCAGGAAGAAAACAATGAAGCCCAGCATGACTTCCAAGAAATTCGTGGTAACTCCAAAGTATGTGCTATTGGTTATGAAAACGTATTCGTAGAAAACTAGTGTTATCACACTGATCACGCCTAAGATTGAAACACTTGGAATGCCCCCTATCCTGCTTCTAATTGGGCTTGACGAATCAAACAATGATTTGTACCGATAGGGCAATACAACGAGAGATATTGAAGCGAGTATGAAGCTAATCATGTAAACAACATTCAATCCTACACCGTAGGTATAGATCGTAACTGCAGTACTAGGAATGGTCAGCAAAATGAGAAAAATTCCCGTCAGTATGCCAAATACAATGAAAGCCTTTACAGGAGTGTGAAATCTATCATTGATGTCAGACAAGCTTGTGGGAAAAAGTCGATCAAATGATAGAGCGAAAACTGCACGAGAGAAGATCATGTAAGACCAAGCAGTTACAGTAATGTAACCGAAGATGAATGCGAGGCTGATCAAGATCTGAACAATCACATTGTTTGCTGCGATGTTTGCATAGAGTGCAAAAAATGAGACAACGGGGATCTTCCAAGAAGCAGGTTGGAAGAAATTCAGATACGATGCATGAGAAATCAAGTCGGGCCCTACCACCGTGTATAAACCATAAACTGAAACGAGTGTAAGAACATACCAGAATACAGCCGCGCCGATCATTCCCCAAAATTGGTTTCTTTTGGAATTCCTAATCTCACCACCCAGATAAGAGGACTGTGTCATCCAGTAAAATGAAGTAAAGAGAAGCGCTGAAGCTACCATTACAGACCAAATTCCTGAGCCAGGTTGTTTGTAGCCCAAAGAATTTGCAGTGTTGATAATATCTGTGGCGTTGGTGGAATACTTTGAAGCATAATTGTTGAATAGATTCAAGAATTGAGAGTGGCCCACAACCAGAAATGAAAGGGTCGCCGCTATTATTCCCAAGATGGCAACCCCGTATAGCAAGTTGTTCAGCCGGTAGTATATTCTATTACCACCCAAGATTAGGATCGCCCCAAATAAGATAGTCGTCAAGATTCCCGCAATAGTCAGAGAGGTTGTCGAAGACAGTGAGCTTGCTAAATCTGCCTGACCCACTGCTGAGAGTAATGGAATCAGGCCTGATGTAACCCAGACAGATGCCCCAAAAGTAGCAGCCAGAACCAAGGTTCCGAAAATGCCGGTTAATCCCGCAGAGAGAACGCCTAACGAAGGGTGCATGAGACGGGAAATGTAAACGTAATCGCCTCCCGACCTAGGAATTGTTGTACTGAGAACGTAGTACACGACATTGACAAAGAGCGATAGAAGAAAGCCAATTGTTATTGATTCCCAAATACCGTTACCATAGGTCATCAGTGGCAAGAGAAGAGCACTTCCACTGATGATGGCCACACCGGTAGCCGAAACTGCGTTAAATTGAAAGATATCGAATAATCCAGCCTCCTTAACCAGTCCCGTAGCCTGTCGAACAAACACAGACTTGTTGGAATCTTTCCCGGAAGAGTTTCCTGACAACCTGGATCTTCCGTCCATATAGTCGTTTTATTTATTGATATTGCAAGATGGTTTTTTGACGTATGAATGGAGAAATTATGATGACAGAAACCACTATAGTCTTCGTGTTATAACTTTCACAGATAGGGGCGAATCAAATAAGTAGGTTTCTTGCCTCACCCCTCTTGTGTCAAGTCCAATATTGTTCGATCTCCACGAGGACATTGCTCTCTACTACTACTCGGGTGAGGGCTACGGATACGAGAACGATTCATTTGACAAGAATTTGCCTAATCGGCAGGCAGACCTTCCAAAATATGAAAAGGGCAATGTGAAGCTAGTTTTTTCCTCAATCTTTCCCTTGATGAGAACGTTCGATCCGGAGGTCGCAGGTATGCTTTCGCGGGGATACGGAGGATTGAATTCAGCGTTCACGTCCGCTTCAAGCAAAATTGTGGCTGAACACCTAATCAAGATCTACTTTCAACTCCAGAGCAAATTCAAAGATCGAATCAAAATAATCGAGGACCCAGAGGACATAGAAATCATACTTCAGGATTCTAAAAAGCTCGGATTCCTGATTTCTTTAGAAGGAACAGAATCGATAGACGATCTGTCAGACCTTGAGATTTTTCGACGATTGGGAGTCCGAAGTCTTCAATTCACATGGAACTTTGACACAAAATACGCAGCTTCTTGTATGTCGGCTAAAGACTATGGACTGACCGGTTCGGGGATGAAACTATTGCAAGTCGCCAACGAGCAAGGAATCGTTCTGGATTTGGCTCATTCAAGTAGGAATACTTGCCTCGAGGTATTGGAACACTCAGACCTGCCAGTCATTATCAGCCATTCAAACGTCAGCAAAGTCTTCAAACATAGTAGAAATGTCGATGACGAAGTTCTTGACGCGCTAAAGAGGAATGGAGGAGTAATTGGTTTTACTCTTATTCCCGATACTTATGGGAAAACTATTCCGAATGTAAGCGATATGGTGAGCCATATACAGCATGTAAAAGACAATTTCGGTTCTGAGATTCTGGCGATCGGGACAGATTATTTTGGTTTGTTTCCACCAGATCAGCCGCCAGTTGGATTGGAGAATATTTCCAAATTCGAGAATCTGTGGAGAGAACTTCTAGGGCATGGCTATGACGTAAAAGATGTCGAAGCACTTTCATACAAAAATGCTCTTAGAGTGTTAGAAAATAATGCGAAGAGATGGACTCCTAACTAGAGATTTTCTCCATCGCGACTACATATGACTGACATTTCCATCTCCTTGTATTATTACCAAGTTTCAAGTTAATCCGATCGCCTAACTCACTTCTATAGATCCATCTTAAGCCATCACAGGTATCACCGAAACAGACCTTTGCATCTATTACATAGCAGATCTAAAGTTCTTGCCTGCGTATTTTGCCGAGGCGCCAAGTTCTTCTTCTATTCGAAGGAGTTGATTGAATTGTGCTACTCTTTCGCTTCTTGCCGGGGCGCCGTTCTTAATTTGGCCGGCGTTGATAGCGACTGTGATATCGGCGAGCCAACTGTCTTCAGTTTGGCCTGATCTTTCTGACACAAGAACGCTGTACCCATGTTTAAAGCAATAAGATGCGCTCTCAAGAGCTTCAGTAAGTGTTCCGACTTGATTCACTTTGAAAAGGAGACAGTTAGCAGCTCCCATCTCAACACCCTTTGCAATCCTGGTCACATTTGTGACGAAAAGATCGTCTCCGACTATTTGGATTGGTAAGTGGCGTGTGATTTCGACAAATCCCGCGAAATCATCTTCGTTGAAGGGATCTTCAATTGATTGGAGAGGGTAATTCTTCGCGAGGCCCTCGTAAATGTCCAAGAGTTGCTCCCGCGACAACTCTTTTCCAAGATATTCGTACTTTCCAGTCTTCATGTTGTAAAAGTGACTAGCCGCAGCGTCCATTGCAAGTATGAAATCGTTTTTGTATCCAGCCTTATCTATCGCCAAGAGTATGATTTCGTAAGCTTCGGCGGGCTCTTTTAATCCCGGCGGCGAGAACGATCCTTCATCCCCGGTATTGAGAGAGTATTTACCATATTTCTTTGCGAGAAGCTCTCCTAGAACATGGTAAACTTCCGAACCCATTCTCATCGCTTCAGAAAAGGTCTTTGCCCCTATTGGCATCGCGTTAAATTCTTGGAAGACAAGATCGGTTGCAGCGAGTTTTCCTCCACATATGTAGAGAAACATAGGAACTGGAAGAATACTCGCATTTGATCCTCCAATATATCTGTAAAGTGGAATCGAAAGCGAATTTGCCGCAGCTCTCGCAGCTGCAAGAGATGTCGCAACGGTTGAGTTTCCACCAAGATTGCTCTTATTGGATGTACCATCAAGTTCGACCATTAGGCGATCGATTTCTCGCTGAGAAGTAACATCGATGCCTTTCAGAGCCGGAGAAATCTTTTCGTTAACGACTGAAACGGCTTTGCGCACTCCAAGACCACGATACCGATCTTTTTCAGTTTCGTCTCGAAGTTCAAAAGCCTCGTACTTGCCTCGCGATCGGCCAGCTGGAACATCGGCCCTCCCAAGAATACCGTCTTCAGTCAACACATCAACTTCAAGTGTGGGATCTCCCCGACAATCAAGAATTTCCCTCCCCCTAACTGATTTGATTTTAAGCATCGTCTGCAATTTTGAACTCCGTCAAAAATTATGATCTATTAGTAATATGCATTAGTAGCCAGCTTTTGGCCGAACATTTGGGGGTACGAAAGGAAAACTTGGATTTAATACTACGGCTTGGGAGGATATTCCCCAAGTTTTCCCTAGATGATCATAAAGAACACTAGTGAGCTTCTCAGCCACGGCAATTATCAGTCAAGGAACCTTTGTATCGAGCTTATCGAAACGGCGCTGCATTCAGTTGATCTCTTCAAAGAAACAAAACGCAATATTCGAATTAGAAATAACTTCTTGATTGCAGCCGGAAAAAAATATGATCTATCGAAACTTGATCGAATATTTGTTGTTGGAGGAGGTAAGGCAACCTTTGCCATCGCAAAGGCACTAGACGAGAAATTACAAAACAGAATTACTAATGGTATTGTTTCAGTAAAGAAGGGAGAAAAAAGAAGGCTAGATCACATCAATATTATCGAATCTGGACACCCAGTTCCCGATAAGAATAGTCTAGAGGCCGCCTCAGCAATCTGCAATCTGACTAGTGACTCTACCGACCGCGATCTCTTCATTTGTGGAATTACAGGTGGTGCGTCATCGCTTATGGTCGCCCCCTGCGATGGGATTTCTTTGTCAGATAAAATCATGGTTAATGAATTGCTCCTCAAATCCGGAGCACCAATCAACGCAATCAACAGTGTGCGTAATCACCTTTCAAAAATCAAAGGCGGCAACCTGGCTCGTCTGATCCACCCCGCAAAAATTCTAAACCTCATTGCAATCGACGAGATCGAAGGGTTACCATGGGGCCCCACAGTTCCTGATAGAACTACTTTTGACGATTCAGTCAGTGTTTTGAAAAAATACAACTTGTGGAAGAAAATGCCTAACAGCGTGAGAACTTATCTTAGCATAGGTTTGAAAAATAAAAAACCTGAGACTCCGAAAGACCGCGACTTGAAAGATACGGAGATACAAAACATCGTCTTGGCCAGCAACGAAAAGATGCTTGATGCTGTGCATGCAAGAGCCAAGAAGCTTGGTTTGAACGCAGCAATACTTTCCTCCAAAATCGAAGGAGAGAGTAGCGAAGCTGGCAAGGTCTTCGGTAGCATCGCAGCCGAGGTTGGGTCAAGAGGTCGACCCTTTAAGCCGCCATGCGTCCTGATCGCGGGGGGCGAAACAACCGTAAAAATAGATAATGGAAAGGGAAAAGGAGGGCCTAGCCAAGAATTCGTTTTAGGTGCAGCTTTAGAGATTTGCAATAGTAAAAAAATCGCAGTTGCATCAATAGATACGGATGGAACGGACGGGCCGACTGAAGTGGCTGGTGGAATCTGCGACAACCTTACGGTTGGCAGGATTGCCAAATTAAATGAGGATATTATAAGCACTCTAAACAGGCATTATAGCTACCAACTTTTAAGAAAATTAGAAGATACAATTGTTACAGGAGCGACTGAAACTAACGTGATGGACTTAGATCTCGCTGTCGTTTTGCGTTAGTCCAACGCCAACTTTTCATTAAGCACGCTGAGTTCCCCGAAGTATATGGAAAGTGGAAATTTAGTTAGGTAGGTTGCATATCGATTTGTCTATCCATATCAACTAGTTTGTCTGTATCTTTTTCTGAACTTGCCGTGCGTCAAACCGACGCAAACCGGACATCCACCCACCAAATTTAGTTGATGGGACGTATTCCTCTGGTTCTTGCAGGGCGTATCGTGTTTAGAATTGGTACGTTGGTATTCCCAATCAGATTTTAGTCCATGTAGAATGAGCCGATTATGTTTTTGTTGTACCCATACGACCCTGAGATGAGAGGCAACTCAGGCACGAAAAGCCATCCACATGGCGCATCCTTGTATATCTGCTTCCGCGCAACCGCGATATTGTTCAGTATTTGCGATTGGTTTGAGTGGGAGGGCATGTATTCGACGTTTTGGTCAAGTCTATTCTGCTACAGTCAACAATGGTTCCTATTCCATCAGTCTGCCAAATAATCGGGATCACAATGTGAAAGTCACGGGTGTTGGGCCTTTTGGGTATACTGGGACTTGCAATGGTGGCGGTTTGAACTTGAATGGAGCTCGAGCGACCGTGAATTTTAACACATCGTGTTAATTCCAGAATTAGCGGCCCTAAATGTAATCAAGAGGTTTTTCACTGTCCAAGTCAGACTTCGTTGGATTCAGAATTTTCTGTATAGGAATGGCATCGATTCTTGTGCTAGGTATCAAAGTTTTGATAAGTAGGCTTTCATTTTAAGAGAAATGACGTTTGAGCTACATCTGAAGATTTAGTAAAGTGAAGGGAAGTACATTCCGAACGCGGCTGGGTTCAGAGAGATCCCGCTGTAGCCCTTCACGGTGGAAGTAAATACTGCGATCGACGATCCGGCCCATGCAAGATCGGGATATACCAACCAGACTCGAAGCACCAGGCTGTTCACCTCTTCCATGAAGGAATTCGCTAAGGAGATTAGTTGTGTTGTATTGCCCGCGTTGTCAGCTGCTACAGCTTGATTGAATAAATTGTTTAGAGCAGTGATATTGAGGTGGGTAGCTCCGACATCAACTCCTCTTGGCGAGAATGCAACCACCATTGGATCGAGCACCCAAGGATAATCTATGAACCAGCCTGCACCATATGCGAAAGCGTGTCCCGATAGAGTGTATGACTGGAATTGTCCCGCGGGCAGCGGAACGACACCAAAAGTTAGTCCCATATTGTAGGTCGAGCTGATATTGTTGAAAACGGTGCTCACTTGATCCATGATGGCCTGTCCCACAGAGTCACCTACTTGGTAGTAGAGGGAAATACTCTGACTAACGGGATGTGAACACTGCCCATTTGCACCGAGTGTTGAGCATCCAAATGTGTTATTGAAGTAGCCATTGGGCGCGGAAGTTCCATTGAAGAATGTAAACTGCGTAATCGGGTGAAGCATTGCGTCCAGAAGGAGATTTTGGACCGCCGTCAAATTGAAACTATAGCGAGTTGCGACGGTAGAGTTGTAGACTCCCGAGGGAGGAAGACCGGGTGGATAGATTTCGTTAGCGACCTTGCCGAGGTTGTTGTTGGTGTTCCTCTCAATATCGGAAACATTGATCGAATCGGCAAAAGCGAGCCGGAATCGCATGTCCGAAAATGGTTGGAAAGTGTAAAGTAGACCAGTAAGAGGGTTTGTAACGTTCGTGGCAAAATGAGTGTCGAGAGTATTCAGGGATACTTCTGGTCCGTAAACATTAGCGCCTGAAATGGTTGAAACCAGAGTTCCATTGTTCAACCAATCATTCCTGTTGACAAAATCATACAGTTGCGCACTCGACACATCCACAGTCATTGCCTGACCTGATTTCGCGGCATTTTGGAAATCAATTCCTCTAGTCGTTGCCGAAGGCACATACTTTATGTCAATTGTCCCGATCTGTGGCTCAATTTTAGTTGCGAGAGGACCGCCCCAGTATCCGGAGTTTGCCTTGAGTAGGATTTCGTTGGTGGCAGTATTGATACTCTGAATGTAATATGGTCCAGTCCCTGCCATTGAACCATTAATAGAACTAGCATAATAAGTCAAGCCACACGCTGCCTTTGTTGCACCTGTAAAGCACGTTGAGATTTCGTCCATGTAATACTGATACGACATGTTTTGGAGATTGCCACTCAGTTTTGTGTAGGGCAACGTGTATCCATTGCTCGTTTGCGACCATAGCGCAATGTCACGCTGCATGGTAAACTGCGGCGCTAAAATTGGAGCATACATCCCGGCGAAAATGTAGGGCAGAGATGCTTTGGGATGTTGAAGATGCATTGTAAACGTATACTGACCAGTAACCTGAATGAAGTTCTCTCCCAGAACTTGATTCAACCACGCTTGACTGTAGTTCTGATGACAACACAGGTTAGAACTCAAACTAGTATTAAGAAGCTGTTGAACTACCCATGCAAGCCCTATCCCAGGTGCAATCGCAAGGGTATTCCCGTCGAAGACCAGTAACCTATTCATTGAGAAATATACCGATGAAGCGTTGAAAGCTTCGCCATCTGCGAACTTTATTCCGCTTCTCAAGGTAAAGTTCAGTGTCTTACCATCGGGTGAGGTGGTATAACTTTGAGCCAGCCAAGGTACCACAGTGGAAGGGTTTGAAGAATTGTACCACATCAAATCCTCGTAAACATTCTGAATTATTGCTTCATCAAAGGCTGCGCCTCCCTCTTGGGGATCGATACAACAAATCGTATTGTCAGTCTCCCAAGTTAGGGTTGATGGAATTTGACCGCCAGAGCTAGTACTCGAACTACTTTGGGAGGCGCCGGATGTGGTAGAACTTGACGAGCTAGATATAGATGATGTCTGCGAGCTTGAAGTTAGAGATGACGATGATGAAGAAGTGGAACTAAGAGCGGACGATGAGGAGGACGACGTCGATATTGTGGATGAAGAAGTGGAAGAGGAAGAAGAAGTTGAAGAGGATTTCAAAGATAGACCGGCATATGCTCCTACAAGGATTATCACGATGACAACAATAACGATTCCAATCTTCGCGACATTCGAAATCGCCCGCTTCAATCCCATCTAAAAATCACACACTTGTCCTCGGCCCTCCAAACACAGATCATATTTATGTCAATTGAACGAGCAGATATTCTTCAGATGTTGAAATGAAATCTTCAACCATTAGGCCGTCCTTGGAGATAGCTTGGATATCGCCTTTGCAATCCTGTCGATGGCTTCTTCATTCCTCTCTGTCTTCAAGGAGATTCTAATGTGATCGTCAGCTTTGTCAGAGATTCCAGGATCGCACGCTACGTGAGCCTCTTTCAATAGATATTGACAAAACTCCATTGAGCTCATCCCAAAGGACGAAATATTTGGGAAAAGAAGGTTCGTCCCTTCGGGTTCAACTATTGAAACACCTTTCAGTGATGATAACTTTTGCATTGCATAATCACGTCCCTTTTGCAGTATTCTGACTGTATTTCTAACGTAATTTTCTTCAAATTCCCTCGTTAAGATACCCATCGCCCCCCTTTGCAGAATTACGGAAACTCCTCCACTGGATGACCCATGGAGTATCGAAATGCCTCGGGTGACGTCAGGTGGAGCAATGGAGTAGCCGAGTCTGTAGTTTATCATGTTGAATAGTTTCGAAAAAGATGTAGCTGTAATTAACCTGTCATGGACCTCTTTGATTCCCGCCATTGGAATGTACGGTCTGTTATCATAAACTAGTCGCTCGTAAACTTGATCATGCAATATGAACAAGTTGTATTTGATAGCCAGTTCAGCGATTCCTGACAGCTCGTCTTTTGTTAATACCCTTCCAGTCGGATTGTCAGGATTGCATAAGATAATCATTCGAGTTTTTCGAGTTATTTTCTTCTCAATTTGATCCTTGAAATGGTAATATTTCTTGGACGGATCGATTTTATAGAACACAGGCTTTCCACCCGCGAGCCTTACTGCACGATCAAAGCTAAAAGAAGGAGTTGCCATCACCACTTCGTCGCCTGGATTTAACACAGCTCGAATTGCGTGAAATTCAGCTTCGAAACTCCCGGAAGTGACCACCACGTGTTCTTTCCAATCGACCTTCTGTCCATAAACTCGAGTGAATCTCGAAGCTATCTCTTTCCTGAGCTCGGGAAGTCCATTCATTGGAGGAACTTCGTGTGAAGCAGCTTCAGCGAGGTTATCAGAGGTAGTCTTTAGAGTAAAGTCCGGTGGGCGAGTTGACATTATACTTTCAGCGCAGAAAATCACATCTTTTCCTTTAGCGGCTAACTCGTAGGCTGATTCTAATATCACAAACATAGCATAAGGCGAACCCGTCTTCCATACGCCTGGTCCCAAGCTCTGCCTTTCGCTCTGATCCATTTCAGCCTGAACGGTGTCTGATAATCGACTTTCCCTTTTAGGCGGCTCCAGTTGTTTTGTTTGCATTTTTGGTTCTTACGACGTTACACTGTTTATAAGATCTCGGAGTGGAGACGATAGGTTTCTTCATTGCGATGAAGACAACTAAATTGAACAAATGTTCAGCTGCGAGTTTGCATAAGCATTAATATGAATGCTCGGTTCTCGGGTCATGGTTTTCTGGAATGACAAAAGATGTTATTCTAACCGTCAATGCCCCTAAACCAACGACATCATACTCTCAAGCCATAGGGACGGAGAAGTTACTATTCGTAGCGGGTCAAGCTGGTACAGATCCAGCTACAGGAAAACCTCCTGAGGGTATTGTTGCTCAGACAAACCAAGCCCTCACCAATATCAAGGCAATTCTGGAAGCAGGCGGGAGCTCGCTGGACAGAGTCGTGAAAGTTAATGTGTTTCTAGTAAAAATTACCGATTACAAGGAGATGACTGATACCTACGTGAAATTCTTTCCAAATAATCCACCGGCTAGGACGACTACAACAACCGATCTCCCTCCAGGGTATCTGATTGACATAGATTGCATCGCAACTCGATGAGACCGAAAGCCCCCTTTTTTCCTATCTTAGAATATCAGTGATAGAATGATTGACAATAAAGTAAATAGCAAAATAAGCGGCTCAATTGCGATCTCAGAACTCACGTCCCAAACAATAGAGATCCCATTCACTCGAATAATCGGGAAAAAAGAAACTCCGCTCTTGACGGTGTCTGCCGGGCTTCACGGTTCAGAATACGTAGGAATTTTGGCAGCTCATAAACTAGCAAACGAAATAACTCCATCCGATCTAGAAGGTGCTTTGACTGTGTTGCCTCTCGTAAACAGAGGTGCTTTCGAGAATTTCGTAAGACAGGTCAATCCACTAGACGGAGTTAATATCAATCGAGTTTTCCCCGGAAAACCGAATGGCTCCATTAGCCATCAAATGGCGTACAATTTATTCAATATAGTAATCTCCAAGTCAAATTTTTACATCGACTTACATGGAGGCGAGCCGGGCGAATTTCTAACACCATATGCACTTTATTGTGAAACTGGAAACTCAAAAGTGGACGAGAAGTCGGAGGAATTGGTAGGAATATTTGGAATGAAATACGTGTGGAAAATGAAAACTCTCTCGAAGCACGAACCCTCCTCTGAGCAGATCGTTCTGTCACCGGATGGAATGGCGGCAGCTGAAGCTGCGAAAAGCGGAATTCCGTCTTTCATAGCTGAATCTGGTACTGACGGGAAAATAGACGAAAAGTACGTCGAAGTCCTGTACAGAGGGATATTGAATGTGATGAAGAAAACCGGAGTAATTAGCGGGCAAGTGCAAAGCGCAATTGAAAAGCCAGTATTTTCGGATCGCCACGCTCTTGTGAACGCGTCTGAGACCGGGATAAAATACATCAAGGTAAATGCAGGCGACATCGTTGACGAGGGTCAGCAGCTCTGCGAAACGCGATCTCTCTCCGGCACGATGAAAGAAACAATAACGTCGCCCATTCACGGAGTAATTCTTTCTGTAAGAAACAATCCCATAAGCAGGCCAGCCGAGAATATTTTCCTCATTCTCGGTCTCGACTAGAGTACAAGACAAAGGCATCTCAAGAAAATATTTTCATCGTACCTGAATTATCAGAAGGGAATAGGCCGACCTTCACCAAATTCTTCGTTAACAATTTCCAAGTTGCTTTTTCTTCTTTCGTTCTCGAAATACTTTTGAAAATTGCTCTCGATTCGCTCATCTTTCCGGAAGCCACAAGGTTTACTGCTTTCCAATACTTCAACTCCGCAATGGATGGAGCGTATTTTATCGCTTTATCATATGCTTGCGCCGACGCCTCGTATTCATCTCTAAACATTAGTGCGGGGGCTTTTCTCGCCCATTCATAGGCACGCTGAAGACGAAGCAAACGCTTCAACTCTTCAATAGGTTTTGGGTGATCTTCAACCCTCAGATCTATAATTCTCTCCATTTCGGGAAATTTGGATCTTTTTGAGGAGACCACAAGCAGACTGGACGATTGCTGCCCTCGGATATCACCTCCAGCTTGTTGCCCCGCTTCTAAAGCTGCTACCATTCTTTCGGCGAAAGGTAACTTTGATTTTTGAGCAAAAGCATCTTTCATTTTGCTCCATACCGTATGATTCTTCATGGTGTTGGCTTGACAACTAAATTGGTTACCTGTGACATGACCGGCAGCCGGAAAACATCTAGAACCGGTGTGAACTGCGACATTCCCTTTAGCGTCAATGATCGCTATTTGCCGGGCTTCGGTCTCGGCATCTCTCTTAATCATCGATTCCAAGACTTTTTGCGCACTATGTTTGGGTCGGATCATTTGATTTAGACAGCGAATACCAAAAATGGGATCTGTACTTTCTACAGCACCGACTCCCGATCTAGCAAAGGAGACCAAGGATCCGACAGAAAACCAATGAGACTGAACTGCAACGCCAAGCTGCCCGGTGACTGCATCTCTTGCGATAATCGAGAACGTCATTTCCTGTCAAGTATCTTTGAAGAAAGATAACACGAGTTCAATAAAGGGACTTGGAATTAAGTTGAGGCTCGTCCGATCGGGAGAATTCCTCTGACGTTTTCCCGGGCAAACTTTAGTTTCGTGCCTAGCTCTAAGCGAGATCCATGCTCGTGCAGGATCTTCCACCTTCCAACTATTCTTAAGCATACAACAGTAGCTCTAGTAATTATACTATCGCGGTTATTCTCCCTATTTGTGTATGAAATATAAAATGTGGTGAGAGCCATTGAACCAACGACTTGAATCCGCAAGTCAAAAATCGTCGCAGAGTAGCGTGGAGCCATCGAGTAGAACCACTCTCTGTCATTTCTGCGTGCCTCTTTTCCGTCCAGTCTTCGCAAAGGCGGGACGTCGTTAAAAGAGCAAAACCCTGATTCATATGCATGCATGTCCGCAAAGGAGTCAAAATCACCTTCCAGGGGAAGAACTATTTCTTTTTCCAAGAGTTCCTGAATAGCTCTATGATCGGCATTGTTGGATAATCGCCCTAAGGGGTATTTTTTCGGGGATTCTTTTCCAAACCAGCTTCGGAGTCGTTGAATAACCCGCTGCAGTTCTCTAACGGACAGATTATCGTTTACAGTCATACGAAGGGCCATACGTCTTGAACTCTGATCCTGAATTTGAGCAAGAACCCTCGCGTGATGCTCGGATATCTTGTGGAGATCCAAAGCCAACTCTTTGTCGTGCAAGAGTGTGGATTGATCAAAGAGCTCGGTCATTCTCACGTAATTGCAAACATGTGATTTACTATAACCGGCTGACCTTCCAATCTCTTCATACGTTTCGTGGAATTCTTTATTCATTCTAGAAAAGGCGAGTCCCTTCTCGTAGTCCGTTAGGGCATGCCTGGAGTCATTTTCCGCATAGGAAAGTTCAAGCATTTTTTCGTCGGGGCAGGAGCTAACCTCAGCTGCGATTGTCTTCCAACTAAGTAAAAGCGCGGCTCTGAGGCGAGCGTGCCCATAGATTAGCTGGTACCGATTTCCAACTTTGCGAACTCTGATAGGTTCCAATAAGCCATGCTGAGCGAGCGACCTTGCGAGTTTTCTTATTTCAGACTCTCTGTAAACAATTCTTGAATTAAACGGGTTCTCGTCTATTAGCTCGATTAGAAGCTCGTCAATCAATTACGACGAACGATTCATATGTGAAGATATTAAAGGATGCGTTTTTAGAAAGAAAGTAGCTTCGGAGCTCATTGCAACTGGAAAATGACTTATTCCTTGCAATTGCAGTTTGAGGATGTTAATGAGGTGTCTTCAAATATTCGAATACATTCACCAAACGAAGTAATACCCTCGTCTCTTCAATTCTGCCTCCAGCTCTTGCTTTCTTGCTCGAACAAGTCTTGCAAGCCGCAGTAAGTCAGTATCGATTAGCCTCCCGAGTTCTCCGGGCGTGATTGTGTTTGCGAGATTCATATCGATTAGTGGTTTCTTCTTCGAAGAAATCGTCCATTACAGGCGAGCTATTTCTCTTTGCCAGCTCTTTTTTGCGAGGGGGAATGTTCTTGATCAAGGTGCCCGAGGTCGTGGAACTTGGCCTTACATTAATGGTGCAAAGACCTTGTTAATTTTGAGGACAAACCTTTTGGATGATAACCCTCGTGTCGCGTGTTTTCGGTGATAATTGTTACGAAAGAAGATGTAACAGCTACCCGTCTGAAAGAAAAACGACTAGAGTTGGGAAAAACAGTCGGAAGAGTGAGTGGAAGAAGACCTCGAACATTCGGCAAGAGAAGGAAACAACTCATTAGAATTGTTTCTACAAAGTCTCCGTCCTGTTCTTGTCTTGAAATACCCATATTGCAGACACTTGCGGAGGCCCCGGGTGGATGCCTTCCGTCATCTGAAGTAATTAGGGCGCTCTTTGTAGCAAACAAGTGGTTCGATCATGAATTAAGTGACGACGATCTAGCTGGACGTTATCCCCGCTCGAAGCGCCTAATTCACGAAATCATCACTCGATTCTGCCGGGAGAATCTCGTTCTCAAGCAGGAAATGGCTCCCCCGGGGATTCGGCCCGGGGAGTGGAGGATTACCGAAAAAGGACGAGAGCGGCTCCAGAGAGCTGAAGTAAGTCTGTGGCGCCCCAATTATGTCGAACATTGCGGCGCCGTAATTCTTGAGGATGATCCCGATTCAGATGGGATGACTAGCGAAGGAGTGGACCAACTATGAGAACGCGGATCGCAAATGAGTGGAGTAGAAGCTTCCGCGGGCGTACTATGCCAATTCTTGCGTGCACGACATGTAATGCATTACTACAACCATACGGAGCTTGATCAACCGGTGAAAGTTAGGTTTACGCACGCAATCAACTTCCGGGAAAGCGACAAATCCTTGCTTGACGACGCCATAGCCGTTTCGAAGGAAGAAAGTATCAATTTCACGAACCTCGCCCGACGCGCAATCGCAGAATACGTAGGGGCGAGAAAGAAGCGCAAGGCGAGCGGAGAGAATGGAAAACTCGAGGACTATTTGAACGGCTTGTCAAGTGGAAAGACTGGCTCATACCCTTCCATCGACTATTTGCTCACCCCGCAAGAGCTTGCCAACTGGAGTGATGAGGACTTGTGGCGCCTGGCTCGGCAATTGAAGGGGAGGAGGGAAGAAGTAGAGTCCGCCCTGCGAAAACGGGGTTTTTTCGTTCAATGGTGAATTTCAAAATGGTTACGTCCGTTAGTTGCAAAACTCTTTCGACCTTTTGCTCTCCCCGTTGAATCATTAGTCCGATCTATCGATGAATTTCTGTTCCTCCCTCTAACCTCTCAATCATCCTCCTTACGGCATAGCTAAGCACTTCAGCCTTCGTGGACTCTTCCGAAGGGTCCTGGTTCATATCTCTCCAGTCGAAATCCGGATCTTCCTCCAGCGCTTCCGCTATTTCGCCGGTTAACTTGTCCAGAACGTCGCCGACTCCAACCGCGCCAATCACATCGTTCTGCCCGAGCCAGCCCTCCTCGTACAAAAAGCCCACCATCTCGAGCGACCTATCCGCTATCCTCTGCACAACTTCCCAGCAATCACCGTTGGCGAGCGCGGAGCGCTCATCGGAATTGGCAAAGCCGCGTCCTCGTCCCAGCCCGACGACATCTACTACCCGGATGTCGTTCACGAAAGTCTCGGGGTGAAAACTCTTCTCAGGCGTCTGCTTCCCGCAAAGCGGACATTTCACAGATAGAGAACCGGTCAAATGCAGGTCAAACTCTCCAGGGGCGCTCTCTGCGTGCGGGGCGCAACTCGCACTGCACGACACCCGTGCAAGCAAAATCGGCTGGACGTTCCGCGATCATGGACCTCCTATGCTGTAATAGGCTAGCCTATTAATGGAATCGATTTTTTCATACTTATTTGACCACCCTGTAGTCTTTCTGACCGGAAACTGACCAACGCCTGCGTTCCTTTCTGACTGCCGCCCGCATCAAATGACAAAACAACGTCAACCAGATTGACCACTTGACCGGCTGGTCTGACCGATCACCGTTGGGTGTAAATAGCAGACACTTGCGAGGAATAGATCCCAAGACCCGCCATGCCGCCTCGAATCGAACCTGAGCTTCGGACATCCATAATCAGGCTTCGCCTTCGGGGCTACGGGCGGAACGAAATCTGGCGGCAATTAAGGGGCTCGAGGGCAACTTTGAGCCCGGCGAGCGTCGGCAATGTGCTTGGGGAGTTTATGGATTTTGCAAGAGAAAAAGGATCAAGACAGGCGGCGAAGGAATTCGGATTGGAATCAGTAGAAATTGACGAGTTGCTGGCGATCGCAGATTACGCCAGAAAAAACGGCGTCGCTCCTCCGGAGATGGGGCAGGGCGCGAGGATTGCAAAAAATATCAATTCCCTCGCCGTCGACCCGCCAACTGTAGAAACGTTTGCCGGCGAAATCGCTGGAGCCGTTCGAAACGGGCGCGTCAAAGATGGGAAAAAATTCATCGACAATTGCCTGGAACTCGATCGCCTGGCGAAGAAGTACAACCTCGATTATGATAAACTTCTTCAGAAGAACAACGAGCTGGGAACAGACCTCGAGAAAAAGGAAAAGCGGGAAAAAGACCTTGATGACGAAATCAAGGCAAAGACCGACCAACTATCTGGGCTGAAGAAAAAATACGATATCGATGAGAATAGAGGGAAGGAGTACGACGCGACAAAAAAGCAACTTTTGAATCTCGGTCTGGACGCCGAATCTCTGACAAAGTACGGGAAATTCCTCACCAATGTGGCTGAGTTGAATTATGACCCCAAGAAGGCGATCGGCTCGCTAAACGTGGTTGATGACATCAAGAAGCTAGACGCAACAAAATCGACCGTCGAAGGAAAAGTCTCGGAATTTGAAAAGCGTCTCGAATCTTTGGACAAGGATCTCGAAAAGGCAAATGACGTCCTAAAAGATGCGAAAGAACAGTTCGACGCAAAAAAAGGTAGAGATTGAAGCCTACTCACGCGCTCGATCAAGGGGGGTGAATGACGAGTCAATTCTTCGATGGGACAGAATCATAACCCAAGCCAAACTGCCCTCAGGGGTTGTCGAAGGCGAGCTCATAAGGGCCAGATCCCTCGAAGAATCGATCTCGCAAAAAAATAAGGAGGTGGAGACCCTCGATAAAACGAAAGCTTCGCTCGAGTCAGCGGTCTCGACTCTTGAGAGAAAACAGTCTGAGCTTGACGTATCGCTCAAAGCGATCGGGGAAAAAGCGGTGACCGCCCTTGATGAGAAAATCGTGGCTCTTGGAAAGACTGTTGACGAATACTCTCAGCGCTTGTCTGAGGGCGCGCGGTTCGAGGAGGAGCTAAAAATCGCGAGGCTGGTTAGTGCGATCACGAAATATCCTGGTGAGGCAAGAGGTTATCCGCTTAGTTGGGCGCTTCTCTTGGTCGAGACCGCCAGGAAGCTCTGCGCGTTAAAGGCGGTTGATCCGTACATTCACCAGGCACCCTCGGAGCACACCCTTCTCAACTTTCTAGACTCAGCGATAAAGTCGCTTACTGAAAAAATAGGGGAAGAAGGGAGAAATCAATGAGCCTGGAAGCAATTGACAGGTACCTCTCTGAGCTAAATGCGGTAAAGAACTACGACAATGTCATACGCGAGCGCGACACCGAACGAAGCCGCGCGGCCGCCCTCGAAAAGAAACTAGAAAAAAGTGACAAGACGATCAGCGATCTAGAGTCCACGCGCTCTTTTCTTCCAACGGGCAAGACGCTCGGCGAGGCGCGTAGCGAGTTCCTCGCGAGCAAAGAAGAGGAGATCGCCAAGAGGGTAGACGTAAAGTTCGAGCGCCTGCGCTCCGAGTGGGAAAAAACCGCAAAGCCCGATGAGGTCAAAAAGGCAGCGCTAGGGATGCTCGCTTCGGTCCTTACAAGCATGAGCGGCACTCACGAATACTACGAGTCCGAGATCGAAAAGAGTGGTCTGCCGGACCAGGTAAAGTCTGCAATCGAGGGGCAGGTGAGGAACCGTATGGATCAAGAATTTGAAAAGAGGGTGGATGAGAAAGCGAACAAGAAAGCCCAAGATCGACTGGACGAACTCATCGATTCAGAATGGCCCAAGTTCTTGGCGGAGAAAGTCACGCCGAAGGCTGAGGCTCTAGAGCAAGGAATATCTGAAAATCTTTTCCGAATCCTTGCTAGCACTACCTGGACGGTGACTTGTGACAAGTGCGGCACTGCTCAGGGTCGAAGACTCGCTGCCGCTGAGGTCTCTGCTTTGCTCGAGAGACGCGCTCTCGAGATACAGTGCTCCAACCCCGAATGCACCGATTGGCCCCTCGGCAGACATAGATTTTCGGTAACTTTATCCAATCTTATTCTGGGTTTGATTGTTCGAGAGGAGGATGCGGAGGTATCTCAAACTTCCCTTATCCCGAGAAAAGAGCCGAAAAAAACTCGCCCCAAAAAATCGGGCGACAAGGGTGCAGTGAAAAACTAGCGTAAGATAATGAGATTCTCAGTGAACTGTTGCAACTGTGTGAGAAATTTCTAAGAGCGAACTCGCTGTTTGATTTGTTCGTGAACCGCCGCTGACTAGAACTGTCGAGAGAAAGAAACCGTCGCGTGTGATAATCGAAAGAATATTTAGCGAGTCAATCGTTTTTGAATGGATGTTTTTCACCGCTCCGCTAAAATCATCACCGGTAAAACTCTCACCATACGCAATGTTTGACGAGATCAGATAATCTTCTTTCTCAAATCCAGCGAAGTGCATTAGTTGAAATTCTTTGAGATAAACGTGCCTCCACGATGTCATCTTCTCATTCATGCTCTCCGCTCGTCAATTCCGAGAACAAGAGGGATTTTAGTAAATTGAATTATTTTCGCCCAAATTTCGGGTCCTCTGGATGGCATTTCGAGTCTTACCAAAAATTAGAGCCGCTAATATCCCTTTTAACCTGCTCGACATTCGAAATCTACTCAGTATATCATCTGAAAGAAACAGGGTAAGATCAACTTGCGACGAAATGATCAATGTTACTTTTCAGCTCGCGAAGTTTATCTCCCCAAAAAAATCCTTCGTTCACCGGCTCTAGTCTAATCAAGAAATCCTTTGTTATCATCAGTATGTCATTTGCAATCCCTATCGTTTCAGGTATGGTGAATTTTTCGGAAGGTTCGCCAGTTCTATTGACGCCCAAATGAAGAATCTGGTTATTGACTTTCTCCCAAAATGTTTCCGTGATGTTTGTCGCAAAATCTGGCTTGCGAAAATCTGTAACAAACATATTGGCTCTCGGATGCTCACGGGGATTCTCTCTTCGTTCAAGTCTGAAATAAAATTCGTATAGTACTCTCGAATGAAGAAGTGTATGTTCCAAGCCCATATTGACAAATGCTTGAACCAAATTTGAAGGAACTCGACCTTTGTAAATTTCTTTGCAATTGGCAAGTTCGATGACCTCGTATGTAAAATGATTGTTGATGATGTCCTTGAGCCTTTCTTGACCGATCAATTTGTAATGCCATTCACTCGAAAAAGCAGAGATTGTAGCCTCGTGTGAGATGACCGTGACCTGATTCGGGAGGTCTTAAGTTATGATTTCGCTCGCAAGGCATCAAGTGAGTCGGACAAATTTTCGAACAAGAGTTTCTCTCGATGGTTCTTCGTGACAAGAGGATAGTTACTGTAACTTTACTATAACAAAAAGATTACTTTAGGGTATGCGGGTATTGGTAACCTTAGGATCTGTCAAATAACTCTAACACAACTTTTTTCTAAATTCATTTGAGTTACTACGACGGCAGGCGAAAGCGTTTGAGAAAAATAATTGTAGAGGAGGACATATCACTGGACGGGATATTCGAGGATAACGGGAAGTGGCGGTTCGACTATTCCAGCGACGATTTGGCCGATTTCGACAGGACGAAGCTCAAACCCGACGCCATGCTGATTGGAAGGAAGACCTATGAATTATTCGCGTCTTACTGGCCGAATCAAAAGAGCGACGAGAATTCGTTCGCCGACAAGATGAATAGCATGCACAAGTATGTTGTATCTGCAACGCTCAAGAGAGCAGACTGGAAAAATACAACCATCATCGACGGGGATGTGCCGAAGGAGATATCCAGGATCAAGAATGAATCGGACGGAGACATTGAAATCTTCGGGAGTGCAAAACTTGTTCAGACTCTAACGCAGTACGGATTGGTCGACGAATTCAATCTTCTGGTCTTTCCTGTAATTCTGGGGAGCGGGAAGCGGCTGTTCGCTGAAGGGAAGAAACTCCCCGTGACTCTGGTCGAGACAAAGAAATTCAGCAAAGGTGTGGTTCTGCTGCATTATCGTACTTCCTAACGCTAAGGCAGTTCTGAGAGTTAACCCTAGGAGTAAGAATCTCAAGGAACTGATTTGGAGAAGGCGCAGATAGTTTCGTTCCATGCGATTCCCGGTATTCCGGAATATGTCAAGGTTGTTCCAGTAGCAGTCGAAATACCTTGGGAAGAATTTAGAATATGTACGTTCGTTTGAGTATAAGTTTCTAGGGCAGATATCAAAGTTGTATTCGTATAAATGTAAGACGAATTATTGAACGGGTTGTATGAATATGAGTGCGAAAAACTAACGACTGTGCACACTCCAAAAATCGAGTTGTGTGATTGATTGAAGTAACCTAAGGTTAGACCTACGGCTATCGCAACGCCGACTAGAATGATAATTGCAACTACGCCGATGATTCTAGTTTGCATTAATGCTCAAATGATTCGGCGAATTCCAGATGATATTAATCTCTCTTCATCCCACCAATTCGCAATTTGGGGTTGCTCTTTTTTCGCATTCTTTCCAAGGATACGGCTGTCACACGTCCATGGTAGCGCATACCTCTGCCATTACTGAGTGAAATGAATATTCCCCAATTTTGGAGTTATCTTAAGCTTAGGAAGTATTATCCTTTCTACGAAAGTCTGATTCGCAACAAATTTTACAAGCATCAAACTAGCAGCAAAGTAGCCCATACTAATCATTAGTACACGTTATTTGCGCTCATATTGAGCATTAGACAAGGCAACGTTCAAAATCAACTAAACCCATTCGCGCACCTATGACGTCGCCGTCACACCTGGAAAAGTGCAAGAATTGTCATCTTCGTTTTGCGCCCAATGTCGAAGTAGAATCTCTACCATTGTTTAACTCCGTCGACAAGTCTCGATGGACTGAAACCAAGTGCCCTGATTGTGGGATACGATATAAGGTAGCGCGAGTGAGGAGAAATTCCTTTGAAGTGGTTGTAATTCTTTCCGAGAGGCTGCCTATTAGAGAAAGCGCTGTGATAACCTCGGCAATTTCTGAGCCTGGATACGACCTTCTCCTTTCGTCCCAAAGAATACCAGCAGATCATATGGAACCGCTCTTGGCAAGCGTCCGGTAAGCCTGTGAGGCAAAGATTACGATAGCTGCCAAGTTAATTACGATTGAAAAAAGATAGAGCGATGTCAGAACTGCCGGTCTTAGTATTGTAAGTAGTATCACTAGGGTCGTCGTGAAGAAGATTGTATATGTGGTCTGAAATGGTATCAGCGATCTTCTTATCCTGATCATGTTTTCGAAGACGAGCCTGTCGACGTAATAACCGCCGCCTTCCTGCTCTTTTACCAGCCCAGCCACTATCAGCTTGTTGATATGGTATTGCGGAATCGAAGCCGAGCTTAGCTTGAGTCCACGCTGAATTTCGTGAAGACCCATCGGCCTTCCCTCTTTGTACATGAATCTGTAGATTCTGAGCGTAGTCCCCTTGAGCACATCCTCGTCCTTCGGAGAGTCACGTTCAGGTCCATTCTTTTTCATGACTTTCTAGAATTCGAAAGAGTCATGCAATAAGTAAACATCTTGAATCTTTCCGTGTTCAAGATAAACCAAAGTTTCCACTAGCTTGTACTAAAGATTAGTATTAAGTGGAGATTGAAGTCTAGTACTTCAGGGACTTGAAACTATCTTGGCCGAGTATCGAAGACAGATAGTTTCCGGTGGCATAGCAGCAATCCTCCTTGCCATTAGTATTGGCTTGGCCGTGATCTACGTTCCTACTCTGAATCTGAATGGCCAGGGCGGTTCGACTTCTAGCTCGTTATCTTCAACTATTGCTACGACTTCAAGCACATCAGCTGTCACAATCTATCTAAATAGGACCACGAGCACTCATACAAGTTCCAGATCTATTGAATCAAGGACCTCAGCTACAAGTTCACCTGCGGCAACTGTTTCCGTCACCATATACAGGAACGGGACAGCAACTGAAACGACCACAGTTACGAGTACCTTGGTCGAAACTGTGACTTATCTTTCAAACTCCACTACCTCGTCAAGTAGTGCGTGTCCCCAATATGGAGGACCGGGGTCTCCGTCTTATTGCATCCCTGTGATTATATCAAACAGCCAGCTTTCTGCGATTCCATCGGGTACGCAAATTATATTGCGGGTCGACTGGCAGAGCTTTGAATCTTACCTCGCTCCAAACGTCGGAAACGTGATCTTCACTGATACTTCCGGGAGTCCACTTTATGCTTGGTGCGAATCTAGCTGTTCCAGCACTCAGTCAGTCT
>JABDCJ010000038.1 GCA_013288145.1 Nitrososphaerota archaeon
GACATGTATCTAGGCCCGAATTTACCGGCGGGCAGTGCAAATTGAAGATCGCAGATTTTGGGTTCTCCAATAGCTGAACTTTATTCCCCAACCTTTTTTCTATTTCCTCTTCAGTCAGGTCTCTAGGACAGTGCCAAGGAGTAATATTCGCAAATCCGCCTGAAATCATTTCGTGCTTAGAGTCGATCTTGATTACTTTATCCTCGGGCTGTACGATTTTCTTACTCCCTCCCAAGATTTCATCCACCCCTGCTTCATCATCGTTACCAGCATTAACGTAAATGGGAGTAGTCGCGTTTTTGTCGGCAAATTCAACCCATTCTCTAAGTCTCTCCAATACAAGCTTACTGAAAATCTTCTCGGCGCGCATTTTGTCAACAGTGAGCTCCGACATTTCTGAAGCGGGTCCTACATACATGTAAGTCCCTGTTGTATGTAGCTTTTCTTCGAACCTCTTCAGCTCTTCACTGTTTTTCAAAAAGTGATGTTGGTCTTGAAATACTGCCGAGTATGTTCCGTCTGAATTCTCAGTGACTGGAACGACATTTTTCCCGGTGATATCCCCGCCGATTATCAACACGTCGGCCTTGTAGCGATCCGCGCTGCGAATGAATTTTTTCCAAACAGGATCGCTACCGTGGACATCAGTTGCAAACAAAATTCTTGTGAATGAGCCACCCAAAATTATTTGCAAGAATGTTGCACTCTTCGCAGAAAAAAAGTGATCTGTATGTTAACCATGTTATCGCAAAGATATTCCTAATATACATCGGTCGAACCAAAGCAATTGAAAGATCTAGGTTTAAGAAATTGCGATTTCTTTCTGAGTTGTAATCGATCGAGGACTATTCTCAGATGGGTTTGATTATTGGAGTCGACATTGGTGGGACTTTCACCGATGCGGTCTTAGTGAATGAATCTGGTGAGGTATGGTACTCTAAGGTTCCCACAACTCCGGAAAATCGATTCATTGGAATAGTCGACTCCCTCGTTGTCCTTTCCGAAGAAGCTCAGATTCCTCTTGATGCGATGCTGGCATCCACGACGAAATTTGCGCATGGCACAACCGCCACTGTCAACGCTTTCATCCAGAGGCGCGGAGCAAAGGTTGGCTTACTTGTAACCAAGGGATTCAAAGACACTTTAGAAATAATGAAAGCTGGACGCGGGAAGGGACTTCCAGAGTCCGAACGCCTAAATTTTGGGAAAGTACAGATGCCCGAGTCCCTTGTTCCCACGTGGCTAGTGGAAGAAATTGAGGAAAGAGTGGACCATGCCGGACATGTGATTGTTCCAATCCGGGAGGACGATGTCCGGAGGGCGCTGAAAAACTTGGTCGCGCACGGCGCGGAGTCAATCGCCGTCTGTTTTCTCTGGTCCTTCAAGAATCCAGATCACGAGCTTGAGGTTCGCAAAATCTCCGAAAAGATGGGACTTCATGTTCCCGTCTCAGCTTCTTGCGAACTGCTTCCTGTTCAAGGCGAGTTCGAGAGGATGATCACGACTGTGATAAACTCGTATCTTGCTCCTATACTTTCCAAATACATCTTCGATTTGGAGAACGGGCTACACGCACGTGGCCTATCAAATCCCGTTCTGATTATGCAATCAATGGGTGGATTGATTCCAGGTGTGGAAGCGCCCCAGAAAGCAGTCACAACTCTCATATCCGGCCTCGCAGGAGGATTGGTCGGATCTAGTTTCATCTCTGATCATTTAGGCTACAAGAACGTCATAACAACAGATATGGGAGGCACGAGCTTCGAGGTTGGCATCATCAATGAAGGGGTGCCGCTATCTTCCAATAATCCGCTCGCTCCTAGCTTTGGACCTTACGTGAGCAGATACGAGCTTAGCATTCCTGCAATTGATGTGACCGCAATCGGTGCGGGGGCGGGAAGTATTGCGTGGATTGATAATGGTGTCTTGAAGGTCGGGCCGCTTAGCGCTCAAGCTGTTCCTGGACCGGCTTGCTACGGACATGGTGGAAAAGATCCCACTGTAACCGATGCGTGTTTAGTTCTGGGCTATCTTTCTTCCGAGAATTTTCTCGGCGGCAGACTTGTCATAAAACCAGACCTGTCTCGAGACGCTCTGATGGACAAAATCGCTCGGCCCCTCGGGATGGACCTCATTGAAGCAGCAGCTGGAATTCACGAAGTTGTGAATAATCAAATGGCAGATCTGACGAGAAAGGTTACGATTGAGAAGGGCTATGATCCAAGAAGTTTTGTCCTGTTTGCATTCGGAGGCGCGGGTCCGATGAACTGCGCTTTTTACGGCGGCGAGCTCGGCATTTCAAAAATACTGGTACCTGGAAAAGGACTCGCCACTGCACATTCCGCGTTAGGTATCGCCGTTTCAGATTACAAGCAGTCGTTCGGAATAACGGACATAATGACAATCCCTGTCGATGTTGAACGCTTCAACGGACACTTTGATGATCTCGAGAAAAAGGCAAGAAAAACGCTGTCGTCCTGGGGAGTGAAAGAAAACGACATTTTGCTGACGAGGACCGCTGACATGCAGTACGGGAAACAAGTTCACGACGTCAATGTCCCGGTTCCGCAAGGGGTGTTGAATAAAGAAAACATAGAGAAAATAGCTGAAGCTTTCGAGCGGAAATACGAATTGATGTTTGGTGCTGACACGGGATTCAGGGAAGCTGGCATCGAGATCGTAAATTTTCGGGTTGAAGCAATAGGCAAAATCGACAAGCCGGAGTTGCGAAAGTACGAATTCGTTTCAAAAGATCCAAGCTCGGCTGCAAAGGGACAGAGAGACGTTTTCTTTAAGCGATCGAACGACTTCCTGAAAACGGAGATCTTCGACGGTGACGAGCTCCTGACGGGAAATTTGATTTCGGGGCCATCGATTATCGAATTCAGCGGAACGACCGTTACGGTCCCCCCAGACTTCAGGCTGGAGGTCGATCCGTATCGAAACCTCCTCATCACTAAATTTGGTTGAGGAAGAGGGCCTATGCAATTAGAATCTTCTAACTCTTCGCTCGATCCCATCACTTTTGAGGTGATCAGACACAGGATGTGGCAGATTACAAATGAAATGGGTTCCGCCCTAATCCACGTCTCAGGATCGCCCGTTGTCACCCAAGTAAATGACATCATGACCGGCGTCTTCCTTGCCAGTGGCGAGCCTGTTTCCTTTGGTCCGTATGTAGTACTTCATTTTGGATGCAACCCATTCGCGATTAGTGCGATATTGGACCAATGTGCTAATGATCCCGGAATCGAGCCCGATGACGTGTTTATCGTGAACGATCCCTGGTACGGCGCGGCCCATCAAAATGACGTGGTCATAGCTGCGCCGCTGCATCATAAAAGAAAACTCGTCGGGTGGACCGCCTGCATGGCTCACCAATTAGATGTAGGAGCAATGACGCCTGGAGGTTTCACTGCTGGTGCAAGAGAGGTCTATCAGGAAGGAATCAGATTTCCACCGGTCAAGTTAGTTGAGCGAGGTAAACTTCGCAAAGACATTTTCAATATTTTTCTCAACAATGTCAGGGTTCGAGAAGTAGCCCTTGATCTGAAGGGAGAGATTGCGGCAAACAACGTTGCGAAAAAGAGGATTTACCAGATGTTCGACGAGTTCGGCGTCGAAACTGTACTGAATGCTATGGAGAAACAAATCTCTCTTTCCGAGGAGAAGTTTAGGGCAAAGCTCCGGGAATTGCCTGATGGTGAGTTTTTCCATATCGACAGGATCGACCATGATGGATTTTCGAAAAAGGTCTACGAAGTTGACCTTAGAATGGAAAAGAAAGACGACAGCCTGATATTTGACTTTACTGGAAGCAGTCCACAGGCGAATGGCGTCGTTAACTGTGCGCTCCCGGCAACGTATGGTGGCGTGCTTGGAGCTGTTGGTCCGTGGCTCTGCTATGACATACCTTGGAATCACGGGATTCAAAAACCGGTTTCGATAATTGCCCCAGAGGGAACAATTGTTAACGCAAGGAGACCGGCGCCGGTATCTACCGCATCAGTTGAGGGAAGCTGGGTAATCAAGGCGTGCGCCCAAGCGTGCATCAGCAAGATGCTTGCGAGTAGCGACAAACACCACGATGAAGCCCAGGCGGCCTGGCAGGGAGGAGTACCGATTGTCATCATCGCGGGCAAGGATCGAAACAAGAAAGATTTTACTGATTATATTTTGGACATCGTTAGCGGAGGAACTGGCGCTCGAGCATACGGAGACGGCTTGAACGCTTGCGGTGATTCCAATGTTGCCACACTCGGACTCCCGAATATTGAAACACATGAGTATCGAGATCCAATTCTATTTTTATTCAGACGAATGGTGAGAGACTCAGGCGGAGCCGGTAAATTTAGGGGCGGCGTTTCCTGCGAAGACATGTTTGTGCCATACGGGACAGACGAACTGTTTCTAAATGTGTGCGCTCATGGAGTACAGATGCCTAGCAACACCGGTATTTTTGGCGGCTATCCCGGAAGCCGGAACCAAGTTTTCATAAAACATTCTACCAATTGGAAGGATCTACTAGCGAGTGGGAAGTTACCTGCAGAAGTGGATGAAATCTCAGGAAAGATCGAGCAGTTAGAAGCTAAACCAAAGTTTCTTTCTATAAACTCGGATGACGTTCTACTTTACAGGTGGTCCGGCGGTGGCGGTTATGGCGACCCGCTAGACAGGCATCCTGAAAAGGTTTCTTCCGATGTCAAAAAGAAGCTTGTCTCAAAAGAGTTCGCTTCGAGAATCTACGGCGTAGAGCTCGACGATTCTGGAAATCCTGATGAGCCTAAAACTAGAATTTTGAGAGATAAAATGAAAGACGAACGTTCAACAGGCCTTGCTTCTTTTAGATCGATCGAACAGTCCGGAATTAATAGCAAGTCCGCAATTTCCAAAAGAATTGGCGAATATTTAGCCTCCTCTGAGGGTTGGATATACTGTTCTAAATGTAGCATCCGATTGTGTAAGATCGACGAAGATCCATTAGATCATTCAATTAACAAAAGAGTCCCAACGTCTGAACTTGGCCCGTTATTCGGCGAAAACGGATCGGATTACGAATTCCTAGAATCTTACTGTCCAAACTGCAAGACTCGTTTTCAGTCAAACGTCGTAGAAGTAGGGAGGGAATCAAAGCATGATATTACCCTTGTTCTGTCTTGATCTCTTGCTATACAGACAACGTTAAGATAGAAACTGAAGCTAGCAATTATTCGGGAAATAGAATTTGAAAGTTGTGGTTATCGGATCGGGAACAATGGGTCCGGGGATAGCTCAAACATTTGCCCAGGTGGGTCATGAAGCAACTCTTGTTGATATCGATGAGAAGGCTCTCAAAAAAGGAATGGAGGTCGTTGGAAACAATCTTCGATTCTTCGTTGAAGCAGGAATATTAACCGCTTCTGAAGCAGAGCAGACAAGGAATAGAATCAATAGCTCGACCGAGTTATCGCGCTCCGTCTCTTCTGTCGATCTCATCGTCGAAGCAGTCCCTGAAAATCTCCAATTGAAAAAGTCGATCTTTTCGAGGATCGAAGCTGACTCCTCGGAGGAGACGATCCTCGCATCGAACACCTCCAGTCTAAGCTTAACTGAGATCGCTAGTGCGACCAAAAACCCATCTCGGGTCATAGGTACACATTATTTGAATCCGCCTCACCTAGTCAGAATTGTCGAGGTAGTACTTGGGAAAGAAACATCTCCTGAGATTGCTGCCAAAATGACCGGAATTCTAAAAGAATGTGGGAAAAAGCCGGTCCTCGTGAAGGATGTTCCCGGTTTCGTTCATAATCGCCTGATCTGTGCATTGATGCGCGAAGCGATGTATATGGCATCGAATGAAATAGCAAGTGTTGAAGCTATAGATACGATCGTGAAAGAGGCGTTCGGACCCAGATTTCCATTGACCGGTATCTTCGGTCTTGAAGACAACGTCGGTCTTGATGTACTACGCGATGTTAGTAATCAAGTGTTCCCGAGTCTTGACGATTCAGATCGTGCCGGAGAATGGCTAACTGAAAAAGTAGATCGCGGCGATCTCGGTGCCAAAACCGGACGAGGTTTTTACGAATGGCCCGAAGGAAGCGCTTTGAAAACGAGACAGCAGCTTACTCAAAGATTCGTCGACATTTTGAAATCAGCAAAACAGTCCTAAGTGAGTATTTTTCTTGTAGTACAAACGCAGTACGCCCCGAAGAATCGTCTAAGGTTTAATAAATAAAAGCAAAAACTCTGCCTCACCTATGGCAAGTTCACGGCAAAACAACCGCCACGGCGACAAAAATGAAAAGATCGCCGTTGTTGGATCTGGATTAATGGGGCGGGGGATCGGTCAGGTCTTTGCCACTGCAGGTTTTGCCATTACTTTGATTGATCTAAACCAAAAAGTTCTCGACACTGCTCTACAGCAAATCTCCAGTTCTCTCGACACCATGAAGAAATCTGGGTTGCTTGCAGAACCCAAGGAATCGATATTGTCCAGAATTTCGACGACCCCGGATTTACCCAAAGGTGTTTCTGATGTTTCACTTGTCGTAGAGGCAATCTTTGAAAATGTGGATGCAAAAAAAGACGTCTTCAAAAGAGTGGACCAGTCTACAAAAAGTTCTACGATTATCGCGAGCAATACCACGGCAATCCCGATAGCTATTCTCGCAAGTGCAGTTTCACATCCGGAGAGGGTTGTTGGCTCTCACTTTTGGAATCCGCCGCACCTCATTCCAGCCGTTGAGGTGACCCGAGGAGAAAAAACTTCAGTCGATACCGTTGAAAAAACGGTGTCTTTTTTGAAAAGAGCTGGGAAGAAACCCGCCGTTGTAAATAGAGATGTTCCGGGTCAAATTGGTATCAGGATACTTTATGCAATGATCCGAGAAGCTACATGGCTCGTTGAAAACGGCATCGCTTCGCCTGAGGACGTGGATAATATCGTGAAAGAGGCTCTCGGCACTCGGCTGGAAATTTTAGGACCTCTTGAGCTCGCCGATCTTTCGGGAATCGACCTCGTGGAAAACGTTGCAAATATTCTTTACAAGAGTCTTGACTCGTCTACTAGTCCGCAGGAACTTGTGAAGCACATGGTCAGCGCCGGCGAACTCGGCGTGAAAACAGGAAAGGGATTTTACGACTGGAGAGACGGTCGAAATGCTCAACAGACGATCAAAGAACGCGACGCGCATCTCATAAAAATTCTGAAAGAAGAACAAGAAGCTTCGGATTCCTGAGGTGTCTTCTTGACCCAGCAATTGGAGACTGTCCATCAGAAAGAAACCGAACTAACGCTAATTGGAAAATCAGTTACTCGCGTTGATGGAAGAGAAAAAGTCACTGGCACTGCCGTTTACGCCTATGACATGGAATTGCCTCGAATGCTTTATGGTAAAATCCACAGGTCGCGCTTCCCTCACGCCGAAATTGTCAGCATAGACAAATCAAGCGCGATTGAAGTCCCAGGGGTTCGCGCAATCGTTACTGCTGCAGATATTTCAGACGGCTTGCGAGGACGAGGGTTACTCGATACACCTATTCTGGCTCGAGGAAAGGTTCGCTATGTTGGTGAGCCAATAGCAGCTGTCGCTGCGGAGACTTTGGAAGCCGCCGAAGAGGCATGCGATCTAATCGAGGTTCAGTATCGAGAGCTGCCCGCCGTGTTCGATCCGGAAAAGGCTATCGAGAAAGATCCAGAGGTGGTGATTCACCCCGACATCGGCAAATACAAGCGATTGAAGGCTCAGATCTACAAAGCAATCTCGGATCCTTCACGTCCAAACATCACGAACTATTTCAAGGTAAGGCATGGCAACATCGACGAGGCGTTCGCCAAGGCAGATCTCGTCGTTGAAAACAGGTACTCGACACACATGGTTCAGCATGCACACATCGAACCAATTGCCGTGCTTGCAAAATACGAGACGGATGGCTCCTTCACGATCTGGACTTCGGGTCAGAATACTTACCGAACTCGAAGGGAGCTAAGTGATGCCCTAAAAGTACCCGAGACCAAGATAAGGGTCATCGCTCTCCGTCACGTCGGTGGCGGTTTTGGAAACAAGGGAGCCGGTCACATCGAGCCAATCGTAGCATCTTTAGCTGAAAAAACTCGTAGATCAATAAAGATCGCCCTAACCCGCGACGAGGTGTTCACCGCTACCAGCGTTCGTCATCCTTCAGTGGTTTACATAAAGGACGCGATCAAAAAAGACGGCACGATCCTCGGTAGACAGGTCAGGCTGATCTACAATGGAGGGGCTTACTCTCTTGCTGGCAATGTCGCGGTCGGAAATTCGATACATGGAATGAGTAGTGTCTACAAGCTGCCTGCTCTAAAAGCTGACATTTACAGGGTTTATACAAATCAGGTTCAGGGTGGTGCCTTTCGTGGCTTTGGCGCTCCCCAGATCTACTTTGCCATCGAGTCCCAAATGGATCTGATTGCAGAAAAGCTTGGGATGAATCCGATCGAGTTCAGGAGAAAAAATATCCTCCACGATGGCGAAAAAACGGCGATAGGCCACAGAACGGCAAACAGCACGCTCGATGAGTGCATTGACAGGGTTTTGCAGGCCGTAGAGTCAAATCCCTTTCCAAATCAGGACGGGAAATGGCGTTACGGAACGGGATATGCCATCTCTAAAGAACAGTGCGATGTCTCGTTCCCTAGCACTGCTTATGTCCGTCTTCTCGAAGATGGTTTGATTGAGATTTGGACTGCTGCTACAGATCCGGGGGAGGGCATTCACACAGTCCTTACCCAAATAGCAGCGGAAGAGATGCAAGTTCCGATCGAAAACGTTCGCATGGTACTCTCGGATACCGGCCTTACTCCCGTGGGAACCGGCGCCTCCGGCAGCAGACAGACTTCCCAGATGGGCATGGCTGTAAAACTGGCTGCTCAAGATCTAAAGAAAAAGATGGTCTCCGTCGCGGCTAAGAAACTTGCAATCCGTGAGGATGCTCTTTCTTTTTTCGGTGGTGAAATCGTTGTTTCTACTCCAGAGTCCACTCTAAAACGATCACTAGCTTACTCCGAGATTTTCAAGCCGGGTCCAATGGGTGGGGCTTATGTCCCGGACGAAGGAACTCTTATCGGGAAAGCATTCTGGATGCCAAAAACAGGAGAGCTCGATCCCGAGACGGGGCAGTCTTCAACAGATCGAGCTGTAGCATACTATACGCCCGTGGCACAGGCAGCCCGGGTTGCGATAAATATTGAGACTGGAGCGCTCAAGATATTCGAGTTTATAGGAGCGATCGACGTCGGAAAGGCTCTCAACCCGCTGAATGTACTCGGTCAGAATGAGGGAGCGATAGCGATGGGTTTGAACGGAACAATCAACGAAGAGATGGTTTTGGTGAACGGTCGTGTACTAAATCCTGACCTCAAGGACTACAAACTCCAGAGTATTATGGAGTATTTTCCGATAAAATCAATCATTTTAGAGAATTACAACCCGGACGGACCTTACGGCGCTAGAGGATGTGGCGAAGCCCCAATCAGCCCGGTTGCTCCTGCTGTTGCAAATGCAGTGTTCGCCGCAATCGGCGTCCGTTTTCTTGATCTTCCCATTACTCCCGAAAAAATACTTCTTGCTCTAAAGTCTCGCGGCAAACGAAAGGGTTAATTCGCAAAATCGCAAGCAGTCTCGATATTTCAATGGTTTTCAATCAATTCATCAACGGGGAATTTGTACCCTCGTCCAGCGGCGATGAGTACGAAGTTACAAACCCTGCGAATGGTAAAGTTGTGGATCGCGTCACGCGAGGGAACGTCGAAGACACACGGGCAGCAATCGATTTTGCGTCGGATGCCCTAAAACGCGAGAAGATTGCGAAAACAAACATCTCGAAGATATTACAGGTCGTCTCCGGTCTTATCAGGGATCACGAAACGGAGCTTGCCACGCTGATGACACTTGAGCAGGGAAAAACTCTTCTTGAATCCCGTGGCGAAATCAGGTTTTTCGCTCACACGATGGAGTACTATGCCGGGCTAAAGGCACGGGGATCGCAAGTGCAGATCTCGGATGCTACGAAGCTCGCCGTTGTTGAAAAGGAGCCGGTGGGAGTTGTAGGAGCAATTGTTCCCTGGAATAATCCAATTTTGCTCATGGGAGCCAAGGTAGCAGCCTCACTTGCGGCCGGAAACGCAATTGTCGTGAAACCTGCTAGCACGACTCCACTTTCTACCCTAAAGTCGATGGAGCTATTCAAGGAAGCTGGACTACCAAAAGGTCTACTCAATGTCGTAATCGGTTCAGGGCAGACAGTTGGCGAAGAGCTCGTTAAGAACCCAAAGACCAGGAAGGTATCTTTCACCGGAGAAACTGCAACCGGAAAGAGGATTATGGAGCTTGCTTCAGCCCAGCTGAAAAGGGTCACTCTTGAGCTCGGCGGTAGCAATCCACTGATTGTATGCGATGATGCAGATCTCGACGCTGCCGTAAATGCTACGCTGAATGGCAGATTTCGCAATGCAGGTCAGGGTTGTATGTGCGTCAAGAGGACGTATGTATTCGAAAGCGTCGCCGACAAGTTCACCTCGAAGCTCAAGGAAAAAGCGCTCGAAATCAAGGTAGGTGATGGAATGAAAAGTGATACGACTATGGGACCCGTGCATAGCAGGAGCCAGAGAAAGAAGGTTGAAGAACAAGTCAACGAGACTGTTTCAGGAGGCGCAACTCTACTCCTTGGCGGCGAAGAACCCAGAGATCCCGGATTAAAAGACGGCAGCTTTTACATGCCAACGCTTGTCACAGACGTTGATGAAAATTCAAAGCTCGTTGCAGAGGAGTGCTTCGGGCCCGCACTTCCGATAATTACAGTTACTGGATTGGGGCAGGCGATCGAAGAGGCAAATTCTTCGATTTACGGCCTGGGCGCGTCGATTTGGACCAAAGACTTGGGGACGGCAAAAAGGGCCGCTTCTGAGCTCGAGGCCGGCACCGTTCTTGTCAACTCCATGTACGGCGCCGGTGGGTGGGAAATCGAGGTTCCGATGGGCGGGTACAAGCAGAGTGGAATCGGTAGAGAGTATGGAATTGAAGGGCTCGAATCGTACACAGAGACAAAAACGATAATTTTCGGTTATTGAGTCTGTAATTCAATTTGGATAGAGACAAAATAAAGGTAATTCCTCAAGCACTTGGGGACAAAGTCGATCTGGGCAAGGGAAGCTTTTCCAACTTAATCCTGACGAAAGCAAAACTCGACGGGCGGAACAGGAATATGATGGGTTACTCTGTCTTCAAACCGGGAATCGACACGAAACAGAAGATCCATCTTGAAGCTGAGGAACTAGCATATGTCCTAACCGGTTCGGGCAAACTAACTGTCGGCCCTGAGCTCGTGCAGTTTTCAGCTGGCGACTCGCTCTACATACCACCCGGCGTTCCACACGGTGTAAGAAACGACGGGTCCGATGATGTCGCTATGGTGTTTTTCTTTTCTTCCCCAGAGTACCCTAAGACAATAGACGCGTAGATCCAGTTTGCCTAAAGGGTAAGTTAGGCGCGGTGAACTCAGGAAACGAACGTAAGCGTATTGAACAGCGGAGCTGTGTTCTGCCCATCCCACACAGGGTCTACGAGAAAACCACTTACAGTTGATTTCTGCCAGACGAGCGAGCCGGCCGCGTACCATAGAGTAACCAGTCCAAGCCAAGCGTAAGGCGCGTCGTTGTAGACCTGCTGCTGTGCGGTCTTGCAGGTAGACTGGATGTATGAAGTGTTGGCCGAAGTCGTGAATGCATTCGCGCATGCAACAACGCTGGGACTGGAGTAAACTGCCCAGTTCCCAAAGAGAGATTCGTTGCTGACAAATGTGAACCAATAGTCGGCCGGTGTTAGCGTTGCTGGACCCCACTCTTCTGCTCCCAAAAGCGAAAGTGACCCGATTTGGTTTGCCGAGCCCAATTCACTCTTGTATGAGCTATAGGGAGTGTAGTAAGCAGAGGTATCCTGAACTATAATGTTCACGTTAATGCCAATCTGAGCGAGATCAGACTGTACGATCTGCGCTGTCAAAACGCAGAATTGACATCCCGTTATTACCGTAAAGTTGAGAGTGGGGAAATTCTTAATGTTCGCGCTCTGTAAGTCGGCCTTTGCAAGAGTAAGGTTGTACTGGTACGTAGAATAGTTTCCAAGGTCATAGAACTGCTTCCAGGCAGGGTATTCCGGTCCCATGAAAGGGGACAGCTTTCCAAAGAAAACGCTTTGAGCAATCGCGCTGTAATTTATTGCGTGGACTATTGCCTGACGCACCGCCGTGATATTAGTGGGATAGGCAACGCTGTTGATCGAAACCGCTGCAACCTCTCCGTTCCAGGGCGGCATCGAGAGATAATTCAATGTGGCCGAATTCTGTTGAACGAGATTCCAGTCAGCTGATTCAATCATTGAAACTTGCGCGGCGCCAGTAGATAGGTCAGTATACCTTGCGAGGTCATCTGGCTTGTAATTTACGATGACGTTCTTTGCATGTCCCGGATCAAAAATAGGTTGTTGAGCAATCTGGGCGGCCGTAAGGTTTCTCCCCCAGTAACTTGGGTTTTGCACGAACTGGACGTAGCTAAGCTCCGAAACATGAGTCACAAGATAAGGTCCGCTTCCTGGAATCGGCTTTTGATTAAAGTTCGTGTTAAATTGCGATGCAGTTCCGAATCCGCCGTTATCAAGAACATATTGAGCATCAAACATCAGGCCCTGGTACGCGACGAGCGTTCCGGGGAAATATGTGAAAGGAGCTTGAAGCTGAAATACGATTGTGTAAGGTCCAGTAACGTAGATGGGCCACGAAGAATTCTCCATTACAGAAATCGCAGATTGCGAAGGATTGTTCACACCTCCGCTCTGATTTATTAGGGCAATGGTCGCGGCACCGAAATTAACTTTGGACATGTTGAAAAGTGCATAAGATTCGAGCCAAGTAGAACTATTCGCTGAAAGATAGTAGAAACCGTACATCTCTAGCCAGACCTGGTACGCGTTGAATGGATCGCCATTCGAGAATTTTACATCTTGTCGCAGGTTCATGGTGTACTTGGAACCGTCTGACGAGACTGTCCAGTTGCTCGCAAGGGCAGGCTGGTACTGAATTACGCCAGTCCCGTACTCGGATGTTTGGTTCACACCGATCAGCGGCTGATAGACCGCGCCCTCAAGCCAGTTCGGCCACGGAAGAGATGATACAGCGTAGAGTTGATTCAGATCGTCTGCCGGCCAGTTTGCGTCGTCGATTACTAGCGTGTTGTGATTTGATGAAGTCGATGTAGAAGAGGAGCTTGAAGTTGAGGATGTTGAAGAAGAGCTTGAAGATGTCGAAGTTGTCGGTAGAGATGAGCTCGTTGAAGCTGATGAGCTAGTGCTTTGGGAAGAGGCGGAAGTCGATGAGCTCTGGGCTATAGAAGTACTTGAAGCTGGCGTGAAAGTTGTGCTGGTCGTTGATGTCGTACTCGTAGAAGAACCAGTAGCTGTTGCAAGGTAAATTCCCGCACCAGCAATCACCAAAATAACGACTATGATTACAACGACGATTGCACGCGAGATCGCACCGAGATCGTTCTTGCCGCTCTTTTTCCAGCTCAACGATTCCCTCGGTCAGGGCAAACCGAATAAAAATCTAGTGGACTAATCCATGAAGGGCGGCCTATTTTGCAATATTCTTGCCATTCTTCAGTGAATCTTCGAGCGCGTCCAAAGTTGCCACCATGAAGCTCCTTTGAGCTTGGTAACCCATATGACCGATGCGGAGTACGTGACCTTTGAGCTCCTTGTAACCGCCGCCGATAAGAATGCCATGTCTCTTCGCAATATCCTGAATTAATGCGGCATCGTTCATCGTGTCTGGCAAGGCGATCGCTGTCACCGTCGGCGAGCAAAATTCTTCCTTCAAAGGCCATGGGTGCAATCCAAGCTGTCTGAGCTTGCTTCTGCAAAATCTGGCGACCTCTTCATGTCTTGCGAGGACATTTTCCAATCCTTCTTCCAAAATTTCGTCCAGCGCAGCCGAGAATGCATTCACTTCTGAAGTGAATGGAGTGAAGGGGAACCTCTTTTGCTTAAGCCAAGTTTCCTTCCAGTCGAGAAGTGAGAGGTACGAAGATCTGATCGGATTCTTTTTCCTTTTCTCAATCCTCTCCCACGCAAATTTACTAACGGTCAGAGGCGTTAGGGCGCAGGGTGCAGACAGACATTTCTGCGAGGCGCTGACCGATATGTCGATTCCCCACTCTTCCGGTTTGAACTCCGCTCCTCCGAGCGAGGCAACGCAATCAACTATTGTAAGCATGCCTAGATCCTTTGCCTTCGTGCAAATTTCCTTTGGAGGATTAAGAATCCCGGCCGGAGTCTCGCAGTGCACTAAAGTCATCGCGACTGCATCGCGATTTTCTTCAAGAAAAGTGGAAACTTTCTCGGTGTCAAAGCACTTGTTTGTCTCCTCGTGAAAATAAACAGGTACACCGCCTGCATTCTTTACAAACTCACCAAACGACCTTCCAAACGGGCCGTTCTCAAGGACCAGTACCTTATCTCCAGGGTTTACAGAGCAAACAACACCAGCTTCGAGGCCGAGAACTCCTTCTCCCTGCATTATGAGGACGTCTAAATCGGAAGAAGCTTGAAAGACCCTTGCAAGTTTTTTCACCGTCTCATCAAAAAACTCGACGAAAGGAGGATAATAGTGGTAAATGACGGGCTGAGCGAGAGCTAAAAGAACTCGCGGAGACACCTCGACCGGTCCCGGTGTCATGAGTAGTTTGATGCCATTTCTTGCCTTATTCCATTCATTACTCAAGTTTGAGCGATCCTCTCAGTTACCTCTTTGTAATCTTTCCTAAAATGTACTCCGGCTTTAGCGGAATGTCCGTTATTGCTTTTCCGCCTATGCCTCTCAAAGCATCATCCACGGCGTTTGCAACAGCAGCGGGTGCGACGACTGTGCCACCTTCGCCCAGCCCCTTTGTTTGTGAAGGGTTCTGCTCTGAGTATGTTTCAATGTGTTCCACCTCGATGTTGGGTGTTTCAACAGCCGAGGGAAGGAGATAATCCATAAAGTTCCCTCCCATGATCTGCCCATCTTCCGTGTAGGTGATCTCTTCATAAATTGCACCGCCAAGCCCTTCTACAATCCCTCCATGAACTTGGCCGTCAACGACCATTGGGTTGATCATTTTGCCGCAATCTTCGACAACCAGAAAGCGTAAGATCTTGAACTTGCCCGTTTCCGTGTCGAGCTCGACCTCGCAGAAGCACATCGCATTACTCCACGTAGCGGGAACCGCTGGTTCATAGAAAGCAGTAAATTCGAGACCTGGGTCAATGCCCTTTGGTAACTTGTCCGGACGGCGTAGTGCGATATGCGCCACATCGGCCAAAGACACATTTCTTTTCTGGCGTAACTCTCGGGGAGCTCCCTTTACAGAATAGGTGCCATCTTCAAACAACTGAATGTCCTCGGCTCTCGCCTCGATCATGGAGGCTGCAATCTTCATAGCTTTCGATCTTACTTTTTCCGAGGCTTGTATAGCTGCGCTTGTTCCAAGAGGAGCTCCACGGCTACCCCAACTTCCCATGCCGTAGGGAACGACATCGGTGTCGCCCCAGATAACCTGAATTTTTCCGAATGGAACCTTGAGCTCGTCAGCAACAGCTTGCGCGAGAGTCGTTTCTGAACTCTGTCCGTGAGGAGCAAGTCCCGTCAAAACTTTCACCGAACCATTGGGTTCCACTCTAACAGTTGCAACTTCGTAGCCAAGTGCTACAGAGCCCGCTGGACCCAGAATAGCTGAACCAATGCCGCCGATCTCTACAAGCGAAGCAATTCCAATTCCGCGATAGATACCCTTCTTTCTTAGATCTTCATGTTCCTTTCTTAATTTGTTGTAATTTACAGCGAGTGCTCCGGTTTTCAGCGATTCAGTAAAGCTGCATCGGTCGTAGACTAGACCGGTTGCCGTAGTGAACGGAAATTCCTCGTCACGAATGAGGTTTTTCATTCTCACTTCATAGGGATCGAGATCTAATTTGTGGGCTACAATGTCGAGAATTCTCTCCATTACAAAATTCGCTGAGAACATTCCAGGGCCGCGCACCGACCCCATCGGAGTCTTATTCGTCAGGACCGCGATGTGTTCAAAGCTGTAATTCTTGAAGCGATACGGTCCGGGAAGAAAAGCGCCGGTGATCATCGTGAAAGTAAGTCCACCCCAGGGAGAGGCTCCGTAAGCCCCCATGTCCGCGATCATCTTGTCCTTTACTCTTAGAATCGTTCCGTCTTTCTTGGCTGCCACCTCAATGTCATGGATCTGCTCGCGCTCGTGTACTGCAAATGAAACGTCCTCGGTTCGCTTCTCGACCCATTTGATCGCACGTCCCGGGAGTAAGCGAGCAGCGGCGCAGACCGAAACGTCCTCTGGAAATACGTGACTTTTGAGGCCAAAAGCACCTCCGACGTCTGGCATTCGGAAGTGGACCTTGTCTTCCGGCATCATCAGGATATTTGCAAATAGCGTACGACCGACGTGTGGAAACTGGAGCTGGCTCCAGACATCGATTCTCCCGCTTACCTGATCGAATATTGCAATGATTCCTCTGTTCTCTATTGGAGCAGCAGTATGGCGGTGAGTTTTGATTCGCTCTTTTACAACTACATCAGCATCGGCTAAAGCTGCATCTACATTTCCACCCTTTATCTCGGCGCGCTTCAGCAAATTGCTTTTCCAATCTTCGTAGATTAAGGGAGTGCTAGGATCTAGTGCCTTTTCTGGATCGGTGTTACTATCAAGTGGCTCGTACTCGACTCGAACCATAGAGGCAAGATCTTCGGCAATATACCGTTTTGTTGCCAGCACCATAGCAACAGGTTCTCCAACCCACCTGACCTTCGAATCAGCTAGCGGCAGGATTTTCGGAATAGGCGCATCGTGCTCTTTCGGTATGTAAAACGGTTCGACTTTATCTCGGAAATCATCGAATTTGAAAATCGCAACAAACCCATCTTTTCCTTTGATCTCAGAATCGTCGATGGAGATTATCTTTGCATGTGGATAGGTGCTGCGAACAAATTCGGCATGGACCGTATTCGGCAGATGGATGTCATCCAGGAAATTTCCAGCACCTGCAAGCAGCCGGGGATCTTCTGCGCGTTTGACCGACTGACCCACAAGCTTCATTGACATTTTTGATATCCGAACTCTCTTTTGCTAGGTATTAATCAAAATTTGCAAATCAAACCAGATTTTTTCGGCAGACTTTATTGAAGCAATTCATCCTTATTAAAACAGAAGTGGATCTCAGGTCTATACCGCAGTCTTTAGGAGTTTTTTCTTTGAGCGAGAAAAATAGAGTAGTCGTCGTAGGAGGAGGACATAATGGTCTCGTCTGCGCTGCGTACCTCGCAAAAGCCGGTGTTCCGGTAGTCGTTTTGGAGCAGAAAAAGGTCGTCGGAGGTTGCGTTGTTACCGAGGAAGTCGCACCCGGCTGGCGAATAAACACATACAGCTTCGAACACTATGCGATACAAAATACTCCAATTTTATCTGATCTTTCCCTTGAAAGTTTTGGTCTTCAATATTATACCGTGGATCCAGCTGTCTTCTGTCCATTTCCCGACAGAAAATACATGCTCCTTTATCGGGAGCTCGAAAAAACGATCAAGCATATCGAAACGCTATCAAAGAAAGACGCCAGAACATATCAAAGATTTCACGAAAAATGGGCGAAAGTAGGAAAAGCGATCGGTGAAGGAGTCCTTCAGGGTCCACCAAGTAGTCTACAATCGATGCTTTCCAACTCGGGATTATTTCGGGGTCAAGACGAAGTAAGCGAAATAGTTGAGGAGAGCAAGCTGCCCATGTCTAACATTCTATCAGAGAATTTTGAGACCGAGTACATCCCCGCCCTAATTGCGTTCCTCGGGCCGGCTGCGATAGGGCTTTCACCGTCTGCTCCTTACACTGGCTGGCTTTCTGCGTGGCATATAGGTGCCGAGAGAGTTGCAAGGCCAAAGGGAGGTTCGGGCGAGCTAACTCGCGCGCTTGCTGATTCGGCAAAGGCAAGTGGGGCGACGATCCTTGAAAATGAAAGAGTTACCGAAATCATTGTGAGTAGTGGAAGAGCTACTGGAGTAAAAACCGAACGTGGAAAAGTGTTTGAATCTACCATTGTCGTCTCCAACGTGGATCCAAAGCAGACCATACTCAAGCTCGCTCGCGGCGGAGACACGCTTCCGTCGGATGAGTATCGTAAAGTCGAAGCTATAAAGGTGACTCCTGGTTTTGCTTTCAAAGCTGATTATCTCCTCTCCGATCTTCCGGATTATCTGTGCAAGCCGCTCGACAGAAATCGCGCGCCGAACGAGTTGCACAAGGCCGCGACTTTCATCGCTCCCTCCGTTGAATCTCTTGCCACGGCATACTCCGAATTCTCTAATAGCAGAAATCCCAAGTTACCTGGGCTGATGGTCGCGCTTCATTCTACAACAGATAGCTCCCTTGCGCCAGATGGAAAGCAGAGTCTCATACTTGAAACAAGGTTCACTCCATACAAGCTATTCGGTTTGAGTTGGACTGAAGAAGACAAGGAAAATGAGACTGAGAAACTACTTTCAATTTATTCAAAATACTGTCCTGGCGTCGAGGATCTGGTCGAGGAAAAGTTGGCCAAGTCCCCCCAAGACATGGAAAGAGATGTTTTGGTACCACAGGGAAATTTCATGCATGTCGACATGAAGTTTGATCAGATGTTTGATAACCGACCGGCTCCCGGACTTTTGAATGGGTACGAAGTTGCTTCGATTCCAAATTTGTTTCTTTGTGGAGCTGGCACTTTTCCTGGTGGTGGAGTCAGCGGTATCCCCGGGCGAAATTCCGCTCTCCAGATAATCGAGAAACTCAGGAATGCGTAGCGCCCTAATTAAACCTCTAGAGCCATGCTAGCGGCTCTTCAAATGTCGCGACGAATGAATTGTTGCCGGGTTCAATTCGCGGACTCATTCCAATTATCTTACTAACTACCTGGTCGATGTAGTTCATCAACACAATATTGAACCAAAACATCAAACCTTCACAGCACTAGAGAATGCAAATCAGTTAGAGCAGGTTCAGAAAGCATGTGAGAAATGCAAAACAAAAGCACTCGATTGTAGCGGATGCTGGAACTATCCAGATTCGATTACGCTCGAGCAAGCGCAAAGACACTTGAACAAGAACAATTGATACCGTCCGGTTGAATGGAAACCGGATTATTTTTCTCCAATACCGGTGAAAGTTGCCGTTAACCGCGCAGCACAAAGCACGAGAACTGAATCTCTGAATAGTGCATCCGGATACCTACTTGTAACACAGATCGTTTCAGAAAAAATGAGTTGAATAAGAAATTTGGAAACTAAAACACTTCTGCAATCAGATAAAATCGGAGAAGGTGCGTTCGTTCAAGCAATTAGACAGAAGGATGCTAGACGCGAGAATGTGGTTCTGACAAAGAAAAAACCTAGCACAGAAACATATGTCAGCATTCTCCGCGCGATCAAAATGGGAGCTAATCACCCAAGCATGATTGTAATGTCCACGAGAGTCCCTTGGTTAACCGTTATGCAGTGCGTACGGACGCTCGAACAAAAAGGTCTTGTAGCAACCGGTTACGATTCCAATGCGGAAAGAGTGGTATCAACGCTTACAGACGCGGGAACAAAACTTCTGGACGAGACTAACTAGCTACCAGCCGATTTGACAGCCGACTCGTAAATCGACAGTCCCCTCTGGATGAGCTCGTCTGAAATCACCAGAGGTGCCATGAAGCGCAGGACGTTTCCATAGTGCCCGCTGGTGTGCATTAGCAATCCGTTCTCAAACATCCTCTTTCTCATGGCGACTGCTAGCTGCTTTGACGGGGACTTGTCGACCTTCGAACCAACGATTTCGTTTCCGATCATGAACCCAACTCCTCTGACGTCACCAACGCTCGGGTACTGGTTACCTATCCTTTCAAACTCAGGGAGAATCTTTTTTCCGGCGCTGGAAACTCTTTCCAGTAGATTTGTCCTCTGCATGTAATCGATCGTCGCCACTCCAGCGGCTAGTGCAAGCGGGTTGCCTCGATAAGTGCCGAGGTGGAAACCTTCAGGGATCGACTCGTCAAAATCTGATCTGTAAGCAATCATTGAAAGTGGAATACCTTCTCCTACCGCCTTTGAAATACAAACAATGTCGGGCGTTGTTCCTGTGACCTCCGATCCCCAGAATTTGCCCGTTCGTCCGAAACCGCACTGGACTTCGTCACAGATCAGTGGAATCTGGTACTTGTCTGCAAGCTCCCGCAGACCCGGCAAAAAGTCCTGGGGCGGAACTATGTAGCCGCCCTCACCCTGGACAGGTTCGACGATGATTCCAGCTGGTTCGTCAAGCCCGGAGTATTCATCGGAGATCAAGTGCTCTAAATATCTAAGTACGATCTTCGCCTCGTCTCCTTTCTTCTCTACAGGAAATGGGAACCTGTAACTGTACGGGTATGGTACATGGAAAACCCCCGATCTGGATGCACCGGAGTATTCAACGTAGTGTCTACTCGACGTCGCACCCACAATTCCTTGATGAATACCGTGATAAGAACCGCTGAATGCGATGATTGTTTTCTTTTTTGTGACATGCTTTGCAAGGCTGATCGCAGCTTCGCAGGCGTCCCCTCCGGTCACGGTGAAAAGCACCTTGGCGTGCCCTTTCAATGATCCCGGAAGTACCTTGTGGATTTTTTCGAGAAAACTAATCCTTGCTTCGGTCGGAATCTCCATAGTATGCCAGACCTTGCGCATTTGGTCCTCGACAGCCTGGGAAACCGCCGGATTGTTGTGCCCAAGGTTCAGGACGCAAACGCCGCTGAACCAATCGATGTACAGATTTCCATCAACATCTCTTACCGTCGATCCACTTGCGGAGTCGATAGCAAACGGGAAAGCCTTGGGATAGATTGTGGCACGAGTCTCAAGCATGCTCTGCTTTGCGAGCAGCTCGCGCGATTTCGGACCAGGTGGAGTAACGGTAATGAGCGGTGCTTCTTCATGTGTTATGCTCTGCAACGGGAAGAAAAACGAACTCCTGTTATCGTCCTCCTAGTAATTTAGAGCTTCATTTAACCTTAGAGGGTTAGAAGACAGACGACATACACGCTCGATTCTTATAAACCGAGTCACAAGCGAGATCTAGGGAAATCAACGTCGAGCGCTACTATCCGAAGTCTCGTTCTAATGTGAACTAAAACTACGACCAAGCAATACTAGATAGTGAGCCTAAAACCAGAGGGCGGAAAGAAAGTAAATTATTCCAGAATAATTCCAAGAAACATGATCAGAAAGCCGACTGCTACTAATGCCACGTCTTGGTCCGTGCCCAATCCAACTTTAATTCCGCCGATCCCTCCGGCAATTATGATCACGAGGCCGATCAAAAACAGAGGATACTTGAAATCGTGTGGAAGGATTCTTTTACCGTGTCTTTGGTGACTCAAAACTATCCATCAACGCCCTAAAATTTGAAGAAGGTAAAATCAATCGGTAACCCAGCACTCAGTCCTCGCAAATAGAGATCTACGAAAACTATCGTCAAGAGGCTGATCCACGCGAGTGATTCATGATGCTTGTTCCACCAAGATTGAACTTTCCATATGGAGTTTCTGACTCCTCCCGCAGGCGCGCAACTGTAACAGTCAATATTTCCTCCAACTAAATGGCGTAGCGCGTGGCAGGAGAGCGTCCACGCGGTCAGTGCTAGTGCGTTAGCGAGCAAAATCAGGCTGCCCAGCCGCAGGGAGTCCGCGTAGATCAGCGACTGATAAAAATCGTAGTAGAAGAAAGGCAGGATAAGGATTCCTGCATAAAGAAAATATCGATGCAGATTTTCAAACAGGAAAACCGCGTTCTTCTCTCCCGTGTACTTTCTCGTCGGTTTGTCGTCGCGCTCGGGATTGTCACATGAAAGCGGGTGATGAAACAGATGGCGATGATAATCCTTCCGGTAGGCGTAGCAGGTTAGCCTGAACAGACCTGGAATGGGAACAATCAGTACAGTCGGACTATAGAATGGATCAATGTAACCATTAATGACGCCTACAGGATAGGTGATCAGCGCGTAGCTTCCGACAGCTAGGATCAGAATAAATGTCCAGAGACGCCAGTTCGCCTCCAAGAGTTCGGAAGGAAAGAAATACTGCGGCGTTTGTTTTTGCAAATCGGAAGGCCTCCCAAGTGAAAAAATCTCGCGATTCAATTATTATTATTTGTCATGAAATATAGAAGCATGTGCATTCTCTCCTTTCCGACATTGCTTAAATAGAATCTAGAGATTGATTTTCAATCTCGAAATTAGAGGAATCAGCGGAAGGAAATAAAATGAATGGAAGTGTAATTTCAATTTGAGTTGGGGAACTCTTGCCGGCGAAAAGAAAGTAGACACTGAGGTCGAAGCTCATCCACGCCCCCATCCGAGCGGCATGCGCTTGGACGGGATGAATGCTCTAGTTACTGGAGCAGGGCGCGGTTTTGGTGAGCTAATCGCAAAGGCGCTAGCGGTAGAAGGTGCGAATGTGGTTGTAGCGTATAACACTTCGAAAGACGGAGCGGAGAAGTTAAGCTCTGAAATCAAGCAGATGGGGCGGAAATCGATAACGGCCAAAGTTGACATTACAAAGTGGTCCGAAGTCAAGTCGATGACTGAAATGGTTTGGAATGAATTTGGTCCGCTTGATCTTTTGGTGAATAACTCAGGCGATGTCTCGAACAAACAAATGTCCTGGAGGCAGATAACCGAAGAAGCAATCGATCAGACGCTTGCGGTCGACATCAAGGGAACTCTATTCATGCTGCACGAAGTGGGTTCGCGAATGCTCGAAAGGAAACAGGGAGCGATCGTCAATGTCGCTTCAAATGTTATAGTCACAGGAAGCCCTCGCGCCCCGCAATACGCCGCTTCAAAGTATGGCGTGATCGGTCTGACGAAGTCTTATGCTCAAGCGTTTGCCCCTTGGGTTCGTGTCAACGCGGCGTGTCCAGGCTACATGGACACCGAGGCCACGACAACGCGGCCTGACTGGACTCCCGAGAGAAGAAAGTTTGTCGTCGATCGTACCGCGCTGAAACGGATTGGAAAACCGGAGGACATTGTCCCGGTAGTTTTGTTTCTAGCCTCGGATGATTCGATCCATATGACCGGTAATATTGTAATTTGCGATGGCGGCTTTTCCATGCCTGGTGCGTGATGAAAGATTTTTCTCGCGAGAAAAACGTACCCAATTTCATCGACCTTACCAGCAGGTAGATAACCTAGTTTGTTCCCCTTGGTTTTCAACTAATGAACATGACAGAGCACGACGAAGGCGAACGGGCGGTCAATTCCAAAGCCCGAATCGGAGAGTTTCAAACCGATACTCAAATGGAAATTATTGTCGAACCTTGGAAGAAACTTGTCATTCACGAGCTTCTAGAGTATAGATTTGAAGATCTTGCGAAACTTGTTGCAACCCAGTCGGTACAGCAGGGAGGTACTGCAATCCCGACGATTAGCTGGGCAGAAGGAGTCGCATTCCTGATCAGTCCATTCCCTGATGAGAGCGAGGTCATTATCGAGGAAAAGCTGAAGGGAATCATACACTACAACACAGTACTTTTTGCGTTAAAGCCGGGTTTTGAAGCGGAGATTTTCATGAGAGGATCGCAGATCAGAATAAATCTCATTGACGTTGGCACAAACGAGATTTTCCGTCTGTTAGCTGGAACTTTGAAAGATCACGCGAAAATTCCTGCAAATCAAACCAACCCCTCAACCAAAGTACCGCAGCTCTCAGCCGGATTGCAGTAGCAGCGGCCTGATTATAAACGGGGCAGATGCAGATCCCGAACAGGATCTGCTCTGAAAAACACCCTGGTCGCCAAGGTATTACTTGAACTCGCGGATTACTCCGAAGTAGAAGACGATCAACCCTACCGGGCGCGAGCCTACCGAAAAGCTGCTCAAACGATAGAAGCGACGCCAGAGCCGATCGAGGATCTATGGAACGAGAAAAGACTGCAAGATCTTCCAGGCGTGGGAGAAAACATCGAAAGGAAGATCGACGAGATCCTTAGAACCGGAAAATTAGCAACATTAGAGAAACTAAAGACAAAAATTCCGGTGGATGTACCCTCGCTGACAAAAATCGAGGGCATTGGACCGAAGACAGTGAAGCTCCTGTACTCTCAGCTCAAAGTGAAGAATATAGACGATCTCGAAGCTGCGATCAAAGCAGGAAAGTTACGGGAGTTTAAGGGGTTAGGGGTAAAATCTGACGAGACTCTCCTTGAACGAATTAGTACAGCAAAGCTGCAATCAAACAGAATACTCCTTTCGCAGGCGATCTCACTTGCCGAGCGAATTGAAAAAACGCTTCGAGAGATTCCAGAAGTCTCGAGGTACCAGTTTGCCGGGTCGTTCCGCCGGATGAAAGAAACGGTGGGCGATTTTGACATCATACTGGAAACGGACGAACCTCAAGGAGCTATCCAGTTTTTCACGAAGAATGAGGACGATATCAAGGAAGTTCTTTCAGCCGGAGATACGAAGGTCTCCGTAAAACTTCAGAACAATAATTTTCAGGTAGACGTCAGAGTCATCCCGAAAAAGTCCTGGGGTGCGGCTCTGCTCTACTTCACGGGCTCAAAGAGCCACAACATCGAATTGCGCACGATTGCTATCAAGAAGGGATTGCGTTTGAACGAGTACGGTCTGTTCAAGGCTTCAGACGAATCAGTTCAGGTAGCCGGGAAGACAGAAGAGGAGATCTACGCGGCCCTTGGCATGGATTACATCGAACCCGAACTCCGAGAAAACAGGGGGGAAATAGAGGCAGCCACGATGCACAATCTGCCCAAGCTCATAACTTTGAACGAGATCAGGGGAGATCTCCAGATGCACACCACTTACAGCGATGGTCTGGAGTCAATAAAATCGATGACTGAAAAAGCGCAAAGTCTAGGCTACGAGTATATGGCAGTCACCGATCATATCGGCTCGTTGAAGGTCGCAAATGCAATGGACGAGACCCGAATCAAAGAACAAAGGAAAGAAATCGACAGTCTTAACGATTCTCTTGAAAAATCAGGATCTACTTTTCACATATTTCAGGGAGCAGAAGTAAACATCAAGGCCGATGGAAAACTCGACATGCCGGATTCTGTCCTGAAAGATGTTGAAATTGTGCTCGCGTCGATTCACAGTGGATTTTCAGATAGTAGCGAAAAGATAACACATCGTATCCAAGGGGCTATGGAGAACGAAAATGTCGACATTATCGCACACCCCACGGGTAGAAAAATATTCGAGCGGACCGGTTACACTTTTGATCTTAGAAAGATAATCGACACCGCCAGAAGTACCGGCACTATTCTGGAAATCGATGGCCACGCCAATAGATTAGATCTCAATGACGAGAACGCGAGGGAAGTCCTGAAGGGCGGGGTTAAGCTCTCAGTTGATACCGATTCTCACGAGCCGGCAGAGATGGAATACATGAGGCTTGGAGTCGCTCAGGCGAGACGCGCTTGGGCAACGAAGGATGACGTTATCAATACGATGTCTCGTGTCGAGCTTGAAAAATTCCTGCAGATCGATTAGCGCGCCATTCTTGTCTTTCGAAGTTCCTGCATCATGCAGTGATCATATACAACTTTGATTCCCG
>JABDCJ010000039.1 GCA_013288145.1 Nitrososphaerota archaeon
CAAACAGTTTCAATAGTCCCGCTAGATTGGCTGTCGCAACTCTGGACGGAACGTTGCCATCTACACCGCAGGCGCCAAGAAGCTGCAGATTCTTTGATTTCGTCAACATTGCGAGCGCGAGTGCATCATCTATTCCAGGATCGGTAAATACGAAGATCGGGTCATCGGAGGAGAAAAAACTGGACAATGGATTAGCTAACAGAGCCACGTTAGGAGAGTTTTCAAGCTTTTTTCTCCGCTTGCGGAGATTAAGGTTTGTTTCAACAAGTAGAATGCATAGAATACTTAATCAGGAACTTTAATACGAAATGTCGTTTGCAAGCAAGCGCCGTTCCCAAGCACCGGGATGATTTTTGAGAAGAAGCATACTTTCCCTCGTTGTACTAGTTCTATCTTTTGGTGCTCTAGCGGTTGGTGTGGTTGCCGCGAATGGTGGCGAGGGATTCTTCACTTCTTCGACGACAACACTGACGAGTACGGCTACAAGAACTGGTCCAGTCACGACTGAGACCGTTACTCAATCGACACCGGGTACGACTACTCTTACGACTGTTCTAACAAAGACCGAGAACGGGACCTTACTTTTGTATACAGCGACGATTACAATGACTCGCTCGCAAGCCGGTCCAACTGTTAAAACGACGGTTATTGTTACTTATCCGGAAACAACAGTTACCAGAACTTCCACGAGTACTCTGTCCACAATAGTCTCAACTATCGACTGCAGTCGCGTCTGCTATAATGCGACGACCAGTCATCGTTAGCGGGGCGCGAGAAGAGAGTTGGCAATACCGTCCACTGTTGAGATCGTCCTCATTGTTGCAATAACCGGTATCATAGCGATCAGTGTTTATGTTCTATACCTTGTGGATAGGCTACTCTCTCGCATCGAAAATCTGGAACAAACTATTATCAGTTATCAGGAGACCGAAGGGCGAAAGCCAGAAGAGCTGGAGAAGACCTTGCAGCAAACCACTGCATCGGTCTCAGTGCAAATTGACACTGTGAACGAAATTTTGGAATCGACCGGTAAAGACATTGATTCGATTAATGTGAAAATCACTGCATGCGTACACGATCTGGCAACCGCGAAGGAGAGAATCGATGGAATGGAAAAGAAATTCACTGAAAACAAAAACGACGCGGCATCGATCCGCAAGGATATCTCCGCACTTTCGCGAAAATTAGAACAATTAGAAAACGAAACGGAACTCATCGCTAGCCGGCAGCAACTTTCCGCCGAATTCTAGTCTCTTGCAAGAATCCAGCTATCCTGCCCGCACTTCATGCATCTTTCGCCGATGGCTGTGGGTTTTCTCGGATCTTTCGCTAGAATTGCAAAGTATTTGTCCGTGGTCGTCGCGAGTGGAAGGATGTGGCGGCAGTTGGTGCATTCTGCGAAATGAAATAGACGTGGTGCAGAGTCTGGAGGAGACGCCGGTGTTGGAGTCGACATTACAAAAACAGATCCTGGCACTTCAAGTATATGCACATTTTGCTTTGAGGCAGGAAAAAGGTAAATCGCGAAAACTAGCCGCTGATGAGAGGCATTGCTCTAACATACTTTCCATCGATCGCGCAGGATATCATAAAGTCAGCGACGTCGGCACGGGAAATTCGAGTTCCGGCATTTCTATCAAATGCACCAATTCGATATTTTTTCGTCAGCGGTCCGTTTGTAAGAACGTTTGCCCGGACAAGCGTCCAGTCGAGCCCACTTTCCGAGACAATTCTCGCTTCCTCGGCGGTGTCTCGAGCTATCCGTCCCATAGATAGTTTGAGCATTAGAAGTAGAATTCGATTGTATAACCCAGGTCGGTCGCTAGGATCATGAGCAGCGACGTTTGTAAGAACTACCAGTCTCTTGATGTTTTGGATCTTCATTGCCTGCACAATATTCGATGCCGATCTGGAAAAGAAGTCAGAAGAGGAATCGCCTGCGTGTCCCAGCGCACTCAAAACTGCATCGGTTCCTGAGACAGCATCCTCGGCTGTTCTAGGATCTGTGGAATCGCCCCGGACCACTCGAACCTTGGATTGGAACTCTCCAAGCTTGGCAGGGTCTCTTACAACAGCAATGACTTCATGATTTAACGCGAGAGCCTGTTCTACAATCTCCACTCCGGTTCGTCCGGTCGCACCAAAAACGGTGAGCTTCACAAAATCTTAGAAAAAGGAAATGAAAAATAAGAATTGCCTGCAAACCGGCTATGAAGAGATGAGTAAATTGGTATTGCGGGCTTGATTCAGACTTAAGATCAATCGTAGACTTTTTTCATGGATACCCGGTAATCGAATTATGCCAAGGCAAAAAGCGATTTCTGGACTACTATCGGGCATCAGGACCAATGACATCTAGCAAGAAGTACGCCAAAATACTGAAAAAATTACCGAGCGATGTCAGGAAATTAACCGAAATTGTCCATGGTCTTGCGATTCACGAATTCGTCGCAGATACTATGTACGGGGTTAGAATTCCTGAGGAACGAAGCGACGAAACTCACATCCGATTTTTCGATGGTATGCTCGATGGTATCTTTGCTCTAAATTTTGAACCTCTTGCCAACCAGAGGACTCCAAAAGAACACCTGGCTGGCGTTTGTCATCATTTTGCAGTGCTTCTCGTCGGTATGTTGAGAGCTAAGGGGATTCCAGGAAGGGTAAGGTATGGTTTTGGAGACTATTTCAATCCCAGATATTACGAAGACCATTCTCTGTGCGAGTACTATAACGAAAAGGAAAAGCGCTGGATACTCGTTGATCCTCAGTTTGACGAGAATTGGCGGAAAGGAACGAAGATTACCCGTGACGTGCTTGACGTTCCAAGAGATCGTTTCCTCGTAGCTGGAGAAGCATGGATAAGGTGTCGCAGTGGAGAGCTTGATCCGTCAAAGTTTGGCATATTCAGGGGAGATATGCGCGGGTGTGGTTTATTGCAGGAAACATCGTCAAAGATGTCGCAGCGCTAAACAAGATGGAGATGCTCCAGTGGGATGCGTGAGGTGCAATGCCCAGACCTAATAATAAGATGCTGGACAAGAAGCGATTGAAATTCTTTGATGAGCTCGCATTGCTTACGGCTAAGGAACCTGATGCTTCGTTTCAGATACTGAGAAAATTATACAGGGACGAAACAAATCGCCTGATAGTTCCTGGCCGGGTTTTCAACGCTGTTCGGGGACATCTCGAAAAAGTGAATGTCGAATAGCGACAAATCATGCCATTATCTCTAGATCATGTTGCTAGGTTTCTTTCTATTTCCTCGTCGAACCAGTCGTGTACGGGAATAATTTCTTTCATTATGAACACGTATGCCCGTCCGACCCCATCTGTACCGGTTATCCGTCTGTAGGTTTTATCAGCCTCGCTATGTTTGAGAAAGCAACTGCGGACAGAGAGTACTGTTTGGAACTGGTATCGACGAAAACTGATCTATCAAGTGTCGATCTGAGCAACGCGTCCCTAATTTTCACGGAAAATGATTTGGACGGTTCGATCCAATTGACTACACCAACATTGAGTCTAATAATCATCCGAACAAATCTTAAACATCCTGCCCGTTTCCATCTTTGTAAGACCGCTCGGAGCAGAAGGAGAGATTTATGACGAATCCTACTTACCGTGCCGGAAAACACGGCGAACACGACTGGCTCTCGCCTGATTACGTCGATAAGTGGATCGCGGAATGGTCCAAAAATGACAAGCGGCGGATACAATTGCGAATGGTGGCCGCAGGTTTGCCCTTCCCTCGACAACAGAGGATCAAGCTCCTTGATGTGGGAAGCGGATGGGGTCCTCTCTCCGAACAGATCCTGATGCAATGGCCAAATGCAACGATCACGCTAATTGATTTCTCTCCCAGAATGCTGGAACAGGCGCGTTCACGGCTGGCTCAGTACAGCAGTCGCACTCGCTACGAGGAACGTGATCTGACCGATCCAGATTGGTGGCGCGGCTTGGACGAACCATTTGATTCCGTCGTGACTTCTCACGCGATCCACAACCTCAACAAACCTGAGCTCATAAAGAAGGTTTACGCCGACATTCTCCACCTTCTAAAGCCGCGTGGATGTTTTGTCAACCTTGAAATCGTCTTCTCTGCCAGTCCGTTGCTTGCTGCAATTGAAGAAAGGATCAGTGCTGACTTGCAGGGATCTGACCCAGACGAAATTAACGTGGAGCCTTCGAATCACGATCCACGTTCCCTTCGCGTTCAGTTAGAATGGATGCGGTAAGCCGGTTTTGGCGACGTAGACTGTCTTTGGCGGGAGGGCTACACAGCCTTGCTCTGCGGCACAGCTTGATCAGTCGGTAGATTGTCTAAGTTCAAGATGCCATATGGAAGTCGTCGGGGAAGGGAATTGCCGAGGAAAAAATGGAGCTAGCTGAAGATCAATTCGTAAAAGACAGAGCCTCGCTTGAAAAATCTGCGCAAATCGCCGGTGTCTCTATCTGGAAATTTCTGGACGAATTATGGCTCTAAGGTATTCAATTGCTGACGCACAAACCGAAATTGACAAAGCTATAACAAGAAAACGACAGCAACGAGGTCAGCTAGAAGAAGAAACCTGAAGAATTCTCTTCAGCCCTCGGGATCAATGGTAAAACAAGGGAGCTACGGAAGCATCTTCTCCCTGCTGATTAAACTGCTTGCGAGATAATACATTACAATTGACAAAGCAACAAGAACGCTCGCGAGAATGATATCGAGGTTAACTGCCTGAGATGGGTCCACAAGTGGGAAGACATAAGCTGGAAAGACTATGAAAATTCCGAGCGCAATACCCAGAGGCTGATTTGATCCGACGCGCTGCTTTTGAAGCGAACTGAACGCCATCATTATCAGAGCCGCAAAACAAACCACTGGGATCGCAATAACCACGACGAGCGCTGGAACGTAAAGAAATACCAGGCGGCCGGCGCCTTCTATTAATCCCGCGATGAAATTCACTATTACTTCAAACGCAAGTAGAGACAGTGCCAGGATCAGAGACGCCTTCAGGTATCGCCGGTAAATGTCGCCCTGATCCAGCCCGAGTGAAAGGAAGTACTCCAGCACACCGTTGTTCTTATCGTAGACGTAGAGGAGCAAGACTGGTGTGGTGAATGATATGCATGCAAACACCTGAAGCGGAACCGAAACGAGAGGAATGTTGGATAGCACACCCAAGGCGGCTGTTGAGTTTGATGGAAGGTTTGTGGTTGAAGGAATGATTGTCAAGATTTTTGGCAAACTGGAAATGAGGACGCTCAAGAGCGCAAGAAATATTCCGATAACGACGTAGGCCCGACTTAACGAGAGGGATCTCTTTGCAATAAGGACTCCCTGATCTCGACTGAACAATTTACTTTCGCTTCCGTCCTTTGATTATTGATTTTCTTGGCCGCCATTGCGGCTCTCAAATAGATCCTGCAGTGGGTTGTCGAGCTCTCGCATCTCCGTAACGAGAACGCCGCTCTCCACGACCTTCTTCAGGGCAAGTCCAGCTTCTTCCGGGGACGAAACAGAGAGAACGTAATATCCGCCGTCGCCCAGCTTTGCATCGATTATCTTTGAGATATCTTGAGACGTCCGGAATCCGACGCGGTAGACTTTGGATTTCAAATCGGCGATTTTTCCATAGTAAGCGATCGTCCCGTCCCGGATGAGTATCACGTTAGTACCAACCTCTCTCGCTTCGTAGAGGTTGTGGGAGGAGTAGAGGATTATCCTGTCTTTTGAAAGCCGGACGAGGATCTCGCGTATCTCCCTTGAAACTTCGGGGTCCAGGTTTGAAGTGGGTTCGTCAAGAAGGTACAGATCCCTTTCACGCAAGAAGACCTTCGCAATTGACACTTTTTTCTTCTGACCCTGCGATAAGTCAGAAACTTTTTTCCCCTGGAGTTCTTCGAGCTTCAAAAGTGAAATTACGTTATTCACATCTCCGCCCTCGATGTTCGCATAGAAATTTAGAGCACCGCGAACTGTCATCTCTTCCGGGAGGGCGTTGTAGTGCGAGAGGTAGTTGATTTTCTTTCTTACTTCCTTGGAACGAGCAATGTTTTCACCCTCGAAGGTCGCTTCGCCAGAGTATGACACGAGGATTCCTGCTATAGTCCGGAATAAAGTGGTCTTCCCGGCGCCGTTGGGTCCCAATACTACATAGATTGCCGAGTCTTCTGCCTTGAAGGAGATGTTGTGGAGAATCGGTTTTCCGTTGTAGCCCGAATCTACATGCGATAGTTCAAGGGTCGGCATTGCGATCTTTTCAGTTTCTTCGATTCTTATTGAAGGTGTTGTAAAGCACGATTAGCTTCGCCTATCGTCTTGATCAATTTTTGAACGCCTTGCCATTTCATTTTAAATCCACTCATCAACGGAATGATTTCATCGATGACCTCAATTTCCTTTTCATCGATTTGCATACTCGGTCACTCAGGAATCCTGTTGTCGTCTATCATGAAGAAAATCTAAGATCTAGACCACCTGTCAACAACTTCAACTGAGAAATCAGTTTCTGACTAGCAGTCATAAACTAAGACCATGGAGCTTATTTCTAGTACCGTTTACTCAAAAAGTTATGACTAAGATCGTCGCAAGTAAACAGGATGGCTTTGGTATGCAGCAAGTGCGGTGGAGAAACCTTTGTCAAGGGAGCTATTTTGATCTGTATTGGATGCAAAGACACTATAGGTTCATGTGAGTGCAAAGAAACCTCCTCTAAATCAAGATCGGCCGATTTAGAACTGATAGAGTTCTAAAAGCACAAGTGGAGAAACCCTCTATATTTCTAAGCGGCATTATCCCACTTTTTGACCCTCAGGTTGATGATTGCAACGTGCGATCGCTGCAAGCATCCAATCTTCAACGACGAATCATATACTCGTTACGCTGGTAATCCGCCTAAAGGGATTCACGCAGAGTGTCTATATCAAACGATTACTGAAAACAGTTATCGAAAACGAGGAGATTATTTTGTAGATGATTAGTTAACCCAGTTTTTTGATCTCTATTGCATGTCGGTAAACTCCATGCAATCGAGTGAAGAAGAGCTGTGATCTCAAAACACCCTTCCGACCTCATACTATTATCGGACCGTTGTGCGGAGCTTCGGCCTGGCGCGCCTTAACTACTGTCGCGAGAGCTTTGATGATTTCCTCTTTCGTCGTCTTTAGAGTAATCATGTCCCCAACTCCCTGAACAAAAGTAATTTCAAGTGGAAGTCGATTGTGCCGATAAGCAACCGGTTCACCCATTTCATTTTCGATCTTCTCGTTCAGTTCAACTTCAATCTGGGTTATCTGCCAAGTCTTGGGGTCGCAGATTACTTCCTTGCTCTTACCTATCTTCCAGCCATCGGATCCTACTACCTCCTTGTCCAGAAAATCTTTGAGGTACATTTGGAACTTGATTTAGCTTAGCGGTCTGCTTGGAAGATTTAAACTTGCTTTTTCTTAACATTTTCAAATCGAAATATCAGGTTTCGCCAAGATGTGAGAAAATCGAAAGCCATTAAGGCCCAATAGGAGCCCGACCACTTCCTAGATGCTTCAGATAGCAGATTGAATTTAGAAATGTGGCAATGCGATCGCTTTATTCTATCCAGATAGTCTCGGGAAGACCCTTGAAATAAAGATCACCGGTAAGAACCTTGGCTTTGTTGATTCTAGCGGTTGCAAGAATTATTGCGTCAAATAGACTGGGCTTCTTGGACTCGTTTGAACGGCCTGAATTCACTTTTGATCTATCCAAAATTTCGAGGTATGCCTTTCCACTTTCTAGAGCAATTGCTTCATCTATTCCAATCAGTTCTGAGCTTTGCGAAATGGTTCTCATCCTCCTTTGGATTTCAAGCTCTTTTGACCCTTCCCCAAAATATTTTCTGGAAATTTCAGCAAGTACAACTTCTGGAGTTAAAGTTTGATCAGATTCGTTGATTGCCCGGGAGCATCTTTGCCCCTTCTCGGTCCCTAAGAATATCTCGATCCAAGCGTAAGAAACAGCGATCAGCTTCATCGTTGTTGCGATCCTCTTCCTCATTGAACGGTTTTAGCTTCGTCCCACGATCAATGCCAAATGATTCTCTGATTAGCTCTTTTCGATGTTTCCTTACAAGTCAACGGTTTCGTCCAAACTCTTTGTCTTTAAGCTCCGCTGTAACCAGGATAACTTCCGAGCTGTTTGTTTTGAGACTTTGACGGTAGTTGATTCCGCCATGAGTAAAAGTACTAGTTGGTATACCAGTAAAATAAGAATACAATATACTTCGTCGTGGGTCTTCAAGATAATTGCTTCTAATCGATAAGATCTCCAATCTAAGGTTTGGAACTTTTTGGAAAATTCAAAGTATAACGAATCATTGCGATCCCTAAGATGAAAAACTGAACAGAATTGTTCTCTTGGGAATGTGCTTAGTTCGCCTAACTAGATTTTCCGTCCCAGTTCATTTGCATCGTACATCGCATTCCCTATTCTGGCCCCACCAATACGGGCATCTCCGATTACGTGAACTTCACCTGCTTTTCCATCAAATGCTTTGCGCAGTTCATCATTCTGCAGCCTACCGGTAATGAGTACCAGATTGTCGACTTCCTCTGTCCTCGGTTCCTTTTCGTTGTAGATATTATACAGCGTAACACGACGTCCCTCGACGCTCTTAATCCATGTATACGGGCTGATCTTGACGTGTGCTTCAAACAATCGGGGGAGCACGTGCTCGAGATGATTGTAAAGATCTAACTCAAGAGCAATATTCTCAAGTGGCGTGACCATCTCGACTTCTGTCCCGCGTTTTGTCATATACTCTGCAAGACCCGGCGCCTCAATGAAGCTCAGGGTGTCCGCGATGATCGCTTTGTTCCCTGGGCTAACTTTGCCATCGAGTATATCTTGGTCCGTGCAAACAATTGACTGGTCCCAGCCCTTGATATCGTTCATGGTGTAGGGCTGGAATCCCGTGCGAATTGGGAGAGATCCAGTAGCGATTACAACCGCATCGGGTTTTTCTTCGTTTAGGACAAACTGCACTACTTCTGGATCAGAACTCACTTCTAGACCGTATCTTATCTCCACGCCGTTTTTCTTGACTTCGTTGGATAGCCACTGGACTATAGCTCGGATATTCTCTCGTCCCGGAAGTTTTGCTGCAGTCAGTGCAAGTCCTCCAGAGATTGTAGATTTTTCGTAGATCACTACTTCATGTCCCCTCTCGCTTGCGAGCCTTGCAAATTCCAGTCCGGCAATTCCTCCGCCGATCACGAGGATTTTCTTTTTTGTAGTAGCCTGCTTCAGTGTACCGATTCCCCACTCTTTTTCCCGGCTAACAACTGGATTCACCGTGCACGAAATCGGGAGACCGCGAATCATTCTCCCCCAGCAGTCCTGGAGTACACCGATGCATGGGCGGATCTCTTCCAGCTTTCCGGACATTGCCTTGTTCGGAAGCTCCGGATCAGCGATAAGAGCTCTTGTCATTGCAACAAAATCTGCCCTGCCGCTTGCGATCAAACTTTCGGCATGGGTCGCGTCCACATACTTACCCACAATACAAACCTTGGTATTCTTCAGTGCGGCTTTTATTGGGTCAGTGATTTCGAGATTGTAACCGCTTTCGACATACATCGGGACAGCTTGCCATGCTTCCTGCTGCGGAGAGTATCCTTGATCCGCTGTTATCCAGTCCAGCGTTCCGTCCAGTTTTCTCGCAATTTCCGCTCCGTCCTTCGGCGTATTCCCACCCTCGAACCTCTCGTAAGCTATGAGTCGCATTCCGAGAGCAATATCACTCCCAATGTTTTCTCTTACGCGCTTGATTACTTCCTCAAGGAAGCGCATCCGGTTCTGGAATGATCCACCCCACTTGTCTTTGCGCTTGTTCATCAATGGCGAAAGGAATTCTGAAATTAGGGCGCCATGCGTCCCGTGGAGATCTACTCCATCTAGACCGGAATCTTTTACGAGCTTTGCGCCGCGGCCGTAAGCATCGATCTGCGATTCAATGTCCTCATTGTTCATCTCCTGCGGGGTGAATGGCAGAACGTGGATCGGACGCGACGGCCATGGATAACGTGAGACTCCTTTGTCGTTTCCCACGTTTGTTCCGCCGGAAGCCAGCTCGATGAAACACTTTGCACCGTGTTCGTGAACGCTTTTTGCGAGCTTTGAGTATCCATCCACAATTCTAGCATCAGTTGCGCGAAGCGGCCATCTGCCGGTAAGGATCATCGGATGCCCACCACTCAGGTGGCTGAAGTGTGCATCAGTATCAGGTGCAGTCTGTCCGACTTCTACGCTAACAATCGCCATCGAGATCTCGACGAGCGCGGCTCCGCCCTTTGCCCTCTCAGCACAGTATGTAGCTAGTCTCTCTCCGGGCAGGTTGTCCCTCGTATCAGAGGTAAACATCGTTGCATGAGGTGTTACCGAGATTCTGTTTCGAAGCTTAACTGGTCCCACATCAATCGGCGTAAACAAATGCTTGAATTGAGATGACAATCCGACGTCGTGTTCTATCCGGACTTTAAAAACAAACTCAAAATATTCCGTATTTTTCCACGGCGTCGAATACGCTTGCTTTGCCTTTCACCAAGCTTCCAACTTTTCGTTCAATTGAGTACCTCTTCTCACAGTTTGAAATAATCTCTGTCGCATTTTTCCTAGGCAGTACCACCACTCCGTCGTGGTCTGCAAGCACGAGAACGCCGGGATTAACTTTGACCCCGCCGCAACTTATTGGAACATTGTACTCCATATATTCCAGCCGTCCCTTCGCGTCAAGCGGCGTAATGTTTCTTGCAAAGACTTGAAAGCGAGGACGCAGATTCAATATCCTGGGAGTATCCCGGACAGCTCCGTCAGTAATCGCCCCACGGGAACCTTTACTCCTGGCGGTCTTGCTCATGATCTCGCCCCACGTTGCGATAGAGCCTGAGCCTTCAGAGTGTACCATGTAGATTTTGAGCGGTCCACCGGCCGTTAGAAATTCCAGCATGATTCGAGCCCAGTCGATGAACTCTTTCTTTGTGTATTCCTCGTATTTCACTGCCCGAGCAGTAACCGCTTCCCCAGCAATCTTGATCGAGGGAACAAGTGGCCTGATGTTTAGATCCAGGACGAATCCTTGAAGATCCATTTCATCCATGATATCAGAAACAAGCGTCGTGTAGAGCCTTTGCAGCTTTGTTACGAGACGCTGAGTAGTAATCTCTGCCATACTTTTCCAGTATTCACTTGCAATTTCCACTCCCTTTTTAGTTTTGAACTTTAGAGTAAGAGAAATTGAAAGCAAATGCTAAAAGAGAAAGAGGGTGGTCAGATCTCAAGAGCAATTGCCCTAAATAAGCCAGAGGTAAGCTATTGTTTCGGATCAATTTCATTCAAATTATTTTTTCGTAATTGTGTTGAAAATCAAAAATACCTGGGGACTTTTGTCCCCATATTGAATGTTTTTCCTTGTATCTCCTCATTTCTGTCTTGTTCTCATAACGAATCCGAGACCACCGAGGATTGCCCCCAGTGCTGCAATAAGAACCAGCGCGCCGATTGGAGTCTCAACCGGACCGAGATAGTTCACGTGAATTTGTAGAGCAGTGTATCCCAGACCTCCCGAGGCGACGGGAGCGGCTGCGTAGCCAGCCATGTAACCACCCCAAATCATTAGGAGCATTGAGTTCGCGACGCCTACGTTCATGAGTAGGTAGTGTCCCCAAGCTAGTAGGTTTGAAAATCCGTGGTATGATTTTCCGAGGATTCCTTCAATGTAAAAGTAGATCATTGACGTGACTGCTACTGCGACAACTCCGACGACCAAGTAAAGGATGTATCCAGTGAACATCCAAATGCCTCCTCCGCCTCCGGCGATCACTTTTGCGGGGCTGAAGTACGAGTTGATGCCAAAGTAGCTTTGTGGTTCCACAATGAGCAATGTGACGATGGTTGCAATCAGCCCTTGAGCCACCGCCGCCCAGACAAATCTACTTGACCATTTGCTTTCGCTTACTTGTATCTGTCTTACGGTTTCTTTTTGATATGTTGTCATTTTCTTCTTTCACTTATGATTCATAATTGGGGCAACGGTACTTAAAACGGGGAGACGATCATCAAATTTGATACCAGGATCAGGAAATCCCTAATGTATACGGGCTCTGCTAATTTGCAATCCGAGATGAGAGCCTGAATTCGGTTCGCGAGTTGCTGTGGACATTCCAGAATAATGGTTGAGGACATCTCTTCCCATGGAGGTACATTTTGTAGTAAATTCAAATATCCTCCGATTATACGGAGAGATTTGTAAGATCAGGAGAAGCTCGACTACGAAAAGAACAAGTGCTGTTATTCTTGCGTTGGCGATACTTCTTATCATCGCAACCTCTGAAAGTGTTTTGCTATATCAGCAGAATAACCATACAGCAACAACCATAACCACGAACATTGTAACTAACCAAGTGACTCAAGTAAATCTAGTTGCAACAACAATTGCAGCCGACTCCAATTCAATCTCCTCCCAATTGTTCGAAAAGCAAGTTGCTAACAGTTTCGCGAACCATCTTCAGAGTTTGGAATCTCTAAACACAGCAGATATCATGAGAGATTATCGAGAAAATTCAATCGTTATGTGGACTGGACAATATGGTCAACTTGGTGGTACTTACCGTGGCGAACTAAACATCAGTCTGCTCATGTCGAGTTTTCTATCCGATGTAAGTTCTATGTCAATTACAAACGAGACATACGCGTATCATGAAAACGGTGACGTCGCTTTGGTGAATGCTACATTGGATCTCGTTGAAAATAACAAGAACATTTTTTCATTTAATGCAACTATCCAAGCACTTGTTAGCTACTCCTATACTGGAAGCGAGTGGCTCATTTCAAACGAGACGTGGGTTTTTCTAAGCTCAGTTTACTACAAAAGTAAGAGTAACATATTGCAGGCACAAGCCCAGCAATTGAAAACCCTGAGCGTCAGTCCTGATGATTCCTATCTTGCTGTAGGAGCGACGAGCTTGAACCAGCTGAACGGAACGGTTTACTTCGTTTCAATTCACGATGCAAAGTATTGTGGAGTTTCAAAACTCAGAATGTGATTTCAAACGTTGCAGTTTCCAACAATGGATCTTACGTCATGGCGAGTGGTTACAACACGTCCGCTGGTCAGGGAGTGGTTTACTTTTTCAACGATCGTGGTAAATTACTTTGGAACCTGACTAGCAATGATTACTTCTATGGATCAGCAATATCTGCAAATGGTTCGGTCATAGTTTTACAATATCTAGAATCAGTTTCGTACATTTCGGTTGATGGAAAAGTGCTTTGGAATTATTCATTTCCCGAAGCCATAACAAACTTTGCTATATCGGCCGACAGTTCACATTTGGCAGTTGGTTACTTTAACGCGCCGAGTCCGAATGGAACAGGCGGAGGCTCCGAACTTTGCTATCTCAACTCAAAAGGAGAGTCACTTTGGAATCATACGATCACAGATCAGGGTGAGATTGGCTTCGTTAGCATATCTAGTAACGGCTCGTATGTTGCCACTGGTACTCTTGGGAGAATTGTCTATTTCTTCGCGGGGAATGGTACGTTACTCTGGAGTCTGCTAACCTTCAATGCTAATCAACAAGGTATGATAAGCGCTGACGCTTCTTATCTTCTCATAGGAGAATCTTATGGTTCCCTATTGTATGATTTCAGAGGAAATCTGTTGTTAAACGACACTCAGCAGCCACCAAGCGCGATTTCAAGAGACGGATCACTCATCTTACTCTCAGGTGTTTCGTATTACAATTCGCAAGTCCAGCCGATCGAATTGATTGAAAACAATTCAGGGACTCGAACCATTTACGTGCTAGCCAGCCTGAACATTACTGGTCTCTCTGTTCTGAGCGTATTTCCGGAAAGCAATGCGGAGTGGGTCGCCGGATCGGGCACAATTGGCCCTGGAGCCGGAGAATGTTCAACACTCTCGTTTTATAATCTATCAATCGTTGAAGCGGCGGTAGCTCTGTGTTAAACACCATGAAGCATTTGTGAGGATTATGGACGGCCTTACTTCGAATGGCCTGTTAGCACCGGCAAACGCCCAGATCAAGTAGTGGTACTGGTCCCCGCTACGTCAATCAAAGACAGATAGTTTACTTCTGACGTATAACCAGACGAGCTCGCATCAAATCCAGCGACGCAGTACATGATGCCGGATATTAGTGAGCAGCTTGTAGTCACCCCATCCGGATAGAACGATCCTTTATTCCACGCCCCGATGCCCGATGAAGACACGCTAGCATAGTAAACCGAATTGACGTAAGTGTTCGAATTTACCTCGCCTCCGACGCAATATATTGTGCTGGAAACAATAACGCAGGATTCGCCCGACGCAGCAACCGGGTACGCAGTAGTTTGCGTCCACGATCCCACGCCACTAGACGAAAGCGATGCATAGTACACCGAGTTCGACGGAGTGTCGTTTGGATTAACTCCACCTATGCAGTAGATGTTTCCGAGAGCGGTGTAACAAATTGGATAGAAGATGTCGGGATAAGATTTCGTAAGCGCCCACTTGCCGATCCCGGAGTTCGAGATCGGAGCGTACCACGCAGACGTGCTGTTCGTAGCGGCCGTGGTTGAACCAGCAGTCTGATTGTTTCCGGCGACACAGTAAATGTACGCGGATGAAGTGACGCAGGATTGCGTGTCAACCGGAATAGGGTAAGGAGTGGTAGAATTCCAGGGTCCTACTATTCCATTGCTGAGCGAGGCAAAGTAACTTGAAGCAGTGTTGTCCAGCGCATCATCGTTGATTCCCCCGACGCAATACACGCTGCCCGAAAAGACGACACATGACTGCCCGAAAATGTCCTGTGGGTAAACGCTAGAGTCAGTAGTCCAACTGCTGATATCGACAGAAGACGGCGACAGCGGGTTGGAGGAATAAACAGTGTTCCGCGGTGCATTGTTGAGATCCTCCCCTCCGATGCAATAGATGTAGGCAGAGCTGTTCACGCATGCTTGTCCTCCAGTGCCGTATGAACCACCCACGCTGAGCGGGTACTGGGCAGCTGAATTCCACTTGCTAGGGGTTGAAATGAAGAGGGTCTCGTAAGCATAGAGCCCGACAATTGCAATGACGATAATTGCAACGATTACGATCAGGACTCTTGAGATCTTCATTTTTTGAGTAGTTTCCTTTACTTCAATTTGATAGAATCGTAAGAGGAGATCCGGAGATCCCTCCCTCGCATCAATTTACAGTCCGATGCTGTTGATTACGCGACCGGAGCTTGCATCGACAACAAGGATTATTTTGTTACCCTTGTGATCGTATTTCGTAAACCAGATCGGCGCGTGGAGCAGCTCAACTTCACCCACATCAATCTGTGAGTTCAGCTGCTGGATCATGTGATACTTTGCGTGTGCTTTTTGCGATTGAAGTTGATCTACCAGCGTCTTTGCCTGTCCCTTTGCGTCGTCCTCACCGATGTCTCCGTTCAGTATTTTGATACTTTTTGTAATTTTTGTAATATCAAAGAGCTGTCTTCCTGAGAGATCAAACTGGTAGTCACGGGGTTGATACGCAGTCAGAGCTTTTAGGGCGATTACTGGGAAGTTATAGTTAGCGTCCATTTGATCAGTTTTCCTCGCGCCTCCGCCGCCGTATCCCATTCCCATCCCCCACGCCATGATCCCGCCGAAACTGAATGAGCCAGGATAAAGAGAGCTGCCGAAAATTCCACTACCAAAGATCCGCCTTCTACCTCCACCTCCTCCTCTGGGTCCACCACCCCCACCCCCACCAAAGCCGCCTCCCATTCCACCTAGGATCGCTCCCATTAGCGCGGCAGTCGTCGCGGTCTGTGCAATCTGTTGAGTTTCATCGATGGCGACAACGGTGGTACGCGCAGAAACGTTCACGATCCAGTACGGGACGTATGAAAGGGTCATCTCCTCCTGCGTCGAGTTTTCCTGAAGGTGCCTGTGAAGGAGGCCGCTGTCAATCATTGGATGGATAATTCCGTTCAAGTCCTCGGTAGTGGCTATCTTAACTGGGAGCATGCTCTGCTTTTGGATATTCGTCCATCCTTGATTGCCGAGTGCAACACCGCTTCCGCAATATTCGCATGTAATCACCATCTCGCCGAACTTGGGAGAGAGAGGAGCTCCGCAGTTCGGGCATTTGAACGAGGTAACGCCCTGCGCAGCTACGACTTGCTCCTGCTTTTGCGGAGTCGCAGACCCTGCATTCCCGCCTTGCTGCTTGTTGCTTATATTGAATCCACACTTGAAACAAAATGACGCGTCGTCCGGAAGTTGAGTACCGCATTTAGGACAATACATGTATTAGCTCACTTTTTTCTCAAAAATCGCTTTATTTCGCGAAAAGCTATCCTGGAATAATCTCTATACCAAGATAATATACATCTTTCCGTTTTGCAATCCGGTTCTTATTGAGAAGAAGGGCATCCAACTTTTGGAACCATTATCTGACCCAGATTTCCATTTCTGTCTTAGTGAGTCGAGAAGATAGTAAAACCGTTGTAAAATTTTCCGAATCCGTGAATCGATAAACATTCAGATCGAGTTGAGGGAAGAGAAAAATTCTCTGAGGAACAATTTAATTTAACCTTAGACCATTTAGGCTTAAAGTAGCCAAAGATAAGGATAACTCAAAAGGCTTAATTTTGTTTTAGGAATGATATTCTTATGTCGTCATTTTCTCACATCAGTGAAAATATTTTCCAGTTGGGAATTCAGGAAAGATGAAGTAACAAAACGCAGTACAAATGGATCGCACTTTCAAACACAACTCTCGGGACTCTTCTTGCAGCAATAGATCTCAACATCGTGATCATTGCGCTTCCGTCAATTTTTCGCGGCATAGATATCAATCCGATTGACTCCTTCTCTTACCTGCTCTGGATCCTTTTTGGTTATGGCATCGTCACGGCGACCCTTCTCGTCTCTTTTGGCAGAATCTCTGACATGCTCGGCCGTGTTCGTCTATACAACTTGGGCTTTGCAATTTACACGATTGGATCTCTCCTTCTCGCTATCACGCCTAACTCCGGACAACTCGGCGCTCTTGAGCTAATCCTATTTCGGGTAGTACAGGGAATCGGAGCTGCTTTTCTCTTTTCAAACAGCGCTGCGATTCTAACTGACGCATTCCCAGTAAACGAGCGCGGAAAAGCGCTCGGTCTCAATCAGGTAGCGGTTCTCGCAGGGTCGATCCTGGGACTGGTTATTGGAGGAATTCTTGCAACATACAACTGGAGATATGTGTTCCTGGTCAGCGTGCCCTTCGGCGTCGCTGGAACGCTATGGTCACACTACCGGTTGAGAGAGGTTGCAACGATTAGGAGAAATCAAAAGATCGACATCTGGGGAAACGTTACTTTTGGAGCAGGATTGATTTCTCTCCTGGTATCGATAACCTACGGTCTGGTGCCGTATGGCGACGCACCAATGGGTTGGTCCAACCCTTTTGTTATTGGGGGCCTAATACTTGCGTTCATCCTTCTTGCCGCGTTCCCGGTAATAGAGTCTCGCGTGCCGGATCCAATGTTCCGTCTTGATCTGTTCAAGAGGCGGATATTCGCGGCCGCAAACCTCGCTGATATCCTCGCCGCACTCGCTCGCGGCGGAGTTACGCTAATGCTTGTCATCCTCTTGCAAGCTGTGTGGCTACCGCTTCATGGAATCAGCTACCAGGACACTCCCTTCTGGGCTGGGATCTACATCATCCCGTTTTCGCTGGGGATTGTCGTAATGGGTCCACTTAGTGGTTACCTCTCCGATAGGTACGGTGCTAGAGGCTTTTCAACTCTCGGCATGGTTATCACCGGGATCGCTTTCCTCACACTCTCGACACTGTCATACAATTTCTACTATCCAGAGTTTGCGACGATAGTGTTCGCAATGGGAATTGGGCTGGGTATGTTTTCCTCACCCAACATAGCCTCGATCATGAACTCGGTACCGCCGCAGAACCGTGGAGCCGCGGCGGGAATGAGGAGTACGCTCATGAACACCGGCATCAGCATTGGAACGAGCATCCTGTTTACAACAGTCATCCTCACCTTGTCCAGTTCGCTTCCAGGATATCTTGCAAGTGCCGCAGCCACAGCAGGTGCTCCACAACTCGGAATAACTGTCTTCCAGAAAATTGCGCCGACTTCCGCATTATTTGCAGCTTTCCTCGGATACAACCCAATGCAGACTTATCTTGCATCCCTCCCTTCCAGCCTTACGTCAACTCTCAGCCCCAGTGCAATTGCCACGCTAACAAGCATGTCTTGGTTCCCTAACGCGTTCGCACCAGCATTCATGGCCGCGCTTAGAATATCCGTTTACATCAACGCCGCCCTCGCGTTCGCAGCCGCTGCTGCATCGGTCGTGAGAGGGAAGAGGTACATTTACGGTTTGGAACCGGAAGTCGAAAAAGAAAAGATCAGCCCTGCAAAGTCAACCCCGGATAGGACAGAATGATGGACCCATAGAGCAGTCAGGGACTATGGAAAATCGCACAATAAAGAAACTCTCAAATCGCTATCCGAAACATTGACTCCTTGCGATTTTAGAATGGAAAATAATGCAATGTTATTTGGCAAGGTCGTAATCATAACGGGCGCCTCCTCTGGTATGGGGAAATCTGCCTCGCTATTATTTTCACGAAACGGAGCCAAGGTAGTTCTAGCAGACATTGACGAAAGCGGCGGAAAAGAAGTTGCGGATTTGATCAATAAGCAGTCTGGGAACGCAATATTTGTGAAAACTGATGTTTCAAGAAAGGAGGATGCGGAACGTTGCATAAGGGCGGCCGTTAACGAATTTGGGGAAGTAAACTGCCTCTATAACAATGCGGGGATAAATCCGATTGGAACTGTGGTCGATACTTCAGAAGAACTTTGGGAACGAGTAATCGGGATCAATCTGAAAGGAATGTTCCTTATGTCAAAGTTTGCAATCCCGGAAATGCAGAAAATAGGCGGGGGTTCGATCGTGAATACGGCGAGCGTTGACGGAGTGCTCGCAATATACAACGAGGCAGCTTACATCGCCTCAAAGGGCGGCATTATAGCACTGACAAAGGCGATGACAATTGATTTTGCAAAGGATAAAATCCGAGTGAACTGCATTCTCCCCGGCGCCATACGGACTCCTCTTCTTGAGAATTTTATGAGAGACAACCCTTCAGTCGGTGATCAAAGTAAAGGTCATGCACTGGGTCGGATAGGTGAGCCGGTTGAGGTGGCATACATGGCAATGTTCCTGTTCTCGGACATGAGCTCCTTTGTAACCGGAGCGATAATTCCGGTGGACGGCGGATACTCCTCAGTCAAAATGTGATTTTTTCAAAACGCAGATATAGTTCGGGATACTCTCTTGCAAGTATAAGGAGTGTAATAAGATGGAGCGACTACAAATGGAGTCCGATCGCAGGGGTCGTTGGATCGAAGTAGACAATCCGGCAACGGGAGAAATAATCCAGAGGATTCCTGAAGCTACGATTGATGACGCAAAAAGAATAATCGACGAAGCTTCCGCCGCTACGAAGATTGCAGAGACACTTCCCGCTTACAAGAGAGCAAAGTTGCTAACGTCTGTCGCAAGCATGATGGCGGAGAGATCTGCAGAGTTTGCGCATACTATTACTCTTGAAGCAGGCAAGCCAATTAGAGACTCTGAAGTCGAGGTCACTCGCGCTATAGGCGTTTTCACTTTCGCTGCTGAAGAGTCAAAGAGGATCTATGGTGAAGTCTTTCCCGCAGATGCATTCGAGTATCCGCCGAAAAGTGAAAACCGGCTGATATTCAGCCAGAGAGAGCCGATCGGGGTCGTGGTTGCAATTGGTCCGTTCAACTTTCCATTGAACCTGCTTGCGCACAAGATTGCTCCGGCACTCGCAGCTGGAAACACTGTCATAACAAAACCAACTTCCGAGACTCCGCTCACTTCTCTACTGCTAAGGGATGTTATCGAGAAAGCTGGGTGGCCAAAAGGGATCTTCAATGTGATCGTGGGGCCGGGAAGTTCAATTGGAAATGAGCTAATCGAGAATCCAAAGACCGATCTGATCACTTTCACCGGCAGCACCGAGGTAGGTCTGGATATTGCTGGAAGAGCAGCTCGTCTGGGAAAGAAAACAATTCTGGAAATGGGTGGAATGGATCCCTTTATCGTCCTCGATGATGCAAATCTGGATATTGCTAGTACCGCTGCAATCCGGGGTGCCTTTTCGTACTCAGGTCAGGTTTGCACGGCGTCCAAGCGTTTCCTAGTTGCAGATTCCGTCGCCGAAGAATTCGTTAAGTCAATGCGCGAGAAAATGATGAAGCTCAATGTTGGAAATCCTATTTTGGTTACCACGGATGTCGGACCGGTTATCAATAGGGCAGCAGTAACCAGGATCGATGGCATCGTCAAGGACGCGGTATCAAACGGAGCTGAATTGCTCGAAGGTGGAAAGCCGATGACTGAAGGAGAATTTGCAAAGGGAAGTTACTATGCGCCAACTCTGCTCGACAATGTGAAAAGCGATATGCGCGTCGGTCAGGAAGAGCCTTTCGCTCCACTCGCGCCGATTTTCAGGGTCTCTAGCGAAGAAGAAGCGATAGATGTCGCGAACTCTACAAAGTACGGACTGCAGGCGAGCATCTTTACGAGAAACATCGCAAAGGCACTAAAGATGGCACGGAGGATCAAGGCAGGAGCGGTGTTGATCGACGACCCAACCAATCTGAGGTGGGATAATGCACCGTTCGGTGGCGTGAAGAAAAGCGGGATGGGAAGAGAAGGCGTGCGGTTCGCAATTCAAGAAATGACTGAAAGCAAACTAATCGATATCAATCTCGAAAATGCGAGTTAGCGAAAACTCGTTTCTCTTTTTTTGTAATTTCAGGATCCGTGAAATCGGAGAAGAGTCTATACTTCGAAACAAATCTGCCCGAAGATATGAAGACTCTCATGCTAATAGAAGCGGCATGGAACGACATTGAGCAAGGTCGCTACAGTCCAAATCAAAAGAAGAGTTCTTCAAAGAGCTAAATCAATGGTAGAAATCAAGGGAATAACCTACATGATAAATTTGAACGTGGCGTTAAAAGAATAAAGGATAATCTACTGAAGGGAAAATTTAGAGAAACAAATCCGGAATCAGGAAAACCTCTGGGGTACGGTTTGAAAGGTGAATGGACTGTGTAAGAATCAAGCCATACCGGTTAATCTATCGATTCGGGAAGAAAGTTTGATACTTTTTGGATTCGAACATCGTAAGGATGTATACGACCTACTTATTCAAATCTCAAGAATTTACAAGAGTCTACACTTTTCAGTCCAAAATTCTCTCAAATCCTTAATTAAGCAAGGCGAACGCGCAGAATCCCATGTCGAATGAAATTGCTCGTGATTCGTACAACCGAGTTTTCACTGCTTTAGAAAATCACCAGAACTGGTTTGCAAATTCAATTCCACTGATCGCGTCGGAAAATGTTCCCAGCCCCGCGGTACGCGAAGCAATAATTTCGGATTTTGGAAACAGGTATGCCGAAGGCTGGGCGGGTGAAAGAGTCTATGCCGGCTGTACCTACATCGACCAAGTTGAAATTATCTGCATGGAACTTGCGCGCCAACTTTTTGGGGCAGAGTTTGCCGACGTGCGGCCTGTTTCCGGGGTAAATGCAAACCTGACCGTATACTCCGCGTTCTCGGACCCGGGCGACACGATGATGGCGCTAGCTATACCAAACGGCGGTCACATTTCTGCGGCAAGGAAGGAGTTCAATGGAACAGCGGGGTTGGTACACGGCCTCAACGTCGAATATTTCGTTTTCGATCGTGACAACTGGAACATTGATGTTGACAAGACCAAGGAGAAAGTGAAGAAGCTCGGCGAAGACGGCAAGAAACCAAAGATTGCAATGTTTGGCGGCTCCCTTTTTCTGTTTCCACATCCAGTTCGAGAGCTCGCAGACTTTCTCAAAGCCGAGGGAATAATCGTGTGCTACGATTCCGCCCACGTTTCCGGCTTGATCGCCGGCGGGCAGTTTCAATCTCCTCTGCAAGAGGGTGCTGATGCGATGACGCTTTCCACGCACAAGACTCTATTCGGTCCGCAAGGCGGAACGGTGCTTTCGTTTGACAAGTACTCGGACAAGATCAAAGCCGGCGCCTTCCCCGGAACTTCATCCAACCATCACCTGCACCACGTCGCAGGTAAGGCGATCGCCTTTGCCGAGTTCTTGGAATTCGGTCAAGAATATGCAAAGCAGGTAATCGCAAACGCGCAAGCTTTAGCGCAGGCTCTGAATGATGAAGGGGTGGACGTGCTCGCAAGCAACTTGGGCTTTACAAAGTCCCATCAAATCGCCGTGAACATTACAAGGTATGGACTCGGGGGTGACATGGAGAGAGATCTCGAGAAGGCAAACATAATTTTAAACCGGCAGTTGATACCGGGCGATGTCCAGGCTGGGCGCCACTACCAGAATCCCGGAGGGTTGAGGATAGGAACGAGCGAAATTACAAGGCTCGGGATGAAGCAAGACGAGATGAAGGTGATCGCCTCTCTCATGGCGCGGATAATAGTCAAGAAGGACGATCCCGCGAAGGTGAAGAAGGAAGTTGAAGAGATGAGAAAATCGTATCAAAAGGTACACTATGCATTCGAACCTGGCACTCCCGCGTACAAGTACATCCGCGTAAGGCAATGAAATCGCCCTAACAACCATGGCCTCTCCTTCCGCGGCAAGGAAAACTCTTACCTCAGCCAAAGTATCGGTGCTGGCCTCATTTGCCGCGATTTCGTTTGCCCTGGGTCTGCTATTCCGAGATGCTCTGATTTTTGCAGGGATCCCGGTTGTCATCTACCTAGCGCTCGTCTCGCTCGTCAGGGCGCCCGGTGAAATTGAAGTTACAAGATCAAACGAAAAATCCCAGTTCTACGAAAACGATTCAACAAAGGTTCGTCTCCGAACGACAAACCTTGGCAATCAATCGATTGCACTAGTTATGATTGAAGATCAATTACCGGTTGAATTGAGCAATGGATCAAGTTCTGCTTCATTCAGCTTCTCCTTGAAACCTGGCGAGACTCGAGATTGTTTCTACATGATCAAAGCTGAGGTATTCGGCCTCTACGTGCTCGGTCCGATCAGGACAAGGTGTGAAGATGCGGCTGGTCTAAACATTGTGAAATCCATAATTGAAGAAACTGCGCCGATAGTCGTCCTTCCGAAGACGACCGAGCGCCTAACTCATTTCAAGATCAGTCCCAGGAAGACAAAGCCGTGGCCCGGAGAGATCGTGGCTAGTAGGGTTGGTCTGGGCATCGACAACTACAGTATAAGACAGTACATGCCTGGCGATTCTTTCCGGCGGATCAATTGGCGTGCTTCGGCGAAGACCGCGGGTGACGATCTTCTATTAAACGAACAAACCGCCGAGCTCGGTGCAGACACAATCATAATAGTGGATGCTCGACCGGCCTCAAATCTGATCAGCCATGATGGAGAATCTCTTGTTAAAGATTCACTTCGCGCTGCCATCTCGCTGTCAGACAAGCTGCTGAGAGACAGAAACAGGGTCGGTCTCGTCACCATCGGACTTGAAACAAGTCGCCTTCCCCCCGGCTACGGACGGCGCCAGTACAACAGGCTCGTCCTTAGCCTTATCAAAGTTAGGGCGGGAGGTCTGTTCACGTTTGAAAACATCCCAAGCTACCTGAAGTATTTCTATCCACATCTGGCTCAGGTAATCATGGTGTCGCCGCTACTCGATTCCGAAGCGTTCATAGCTTCAGGTGAGATCGCGAGGTCCGGATACGAACTGCTCGTCCTCTCGCCAAACCCCATCGATTACAGCTCGGAAAGGGACGAGGCGCAGAAGAAAAAACGAACTCTTCGGATCGCGCGAGAGCTTGCTTCTATTGTAAGGCAAAACAATCTGGCACACGTTCGGGAATCTGGAGCGATCGTCTTGGACTGGAGAAAGGGCGAGTCGCTCGATTTCATGCTCTCCAAGAATATCCGGGCAAACTCGAGAGCGAGGGCAATGAGGAGGTCCAGATTTTAGTGAGTCAAGATTTGCAGAGACCACTCGAGTTAGGTGAGGTGCTCTCGTTTGCCGCAACCGCTGCTGTAATGCTTTCATCCACACTTTTCTTTCCGGAGTATTTCTGGCTGTTCATTCTGCTTGCTTTGGTCGAGGGAATATCTACCCGTTTCCGGACCGAGCGCGTCCTTTCGTTGAACAGGATCTTTTTTGCGTTTATCCTGATCTTGCTCGGCGCAGAGGCACTGGGCCTCGACGCTCTTGGAATGATTCTAGAAACCGTCGTAGTTATCGCGATAATGGACTTGCTTTTCCTGCTCCGCCGTACTCGAGCGCGATCAAGAGCTGATTTTATTTCAATAATATCTCGGAGGCTTAACTCGTACCTCTTTACGCTATTCCCCGCGGCCATATTCTCCGTGGGCCTGACATATCTTGGAACGGTAACTATTGGTGCTTCAATTGGTCCTGCCAACGCAATTTTAGGGTTGGGACTTGCGTCTTTTATTGTCTTTCTGATAATATTATTCGTCTCTACGCGACCTCGAGAAACTCTAAAATGAAATTCAAGTAGGGCGAGAGGCTCGTGGAATACTCATACGGTTCGGTTAAGGCCTCTACGCAGGGAGAACTCGTCCCGGTAACTGAGGTGTCGCTAGGATCAGGCGATACAATCTTCTTCGAACACCATATTTTCCTGTGGAAGGATCCGTCGGTCACAATAACCGCGAAGATGATGAAAGGAGTCGGAAAAAGAATTCTAGCCGGCCTTCCAGTTTACGTTACGGAAGCGCACGGTCCGGGCAAGATTGCATTCTCAAGAGAGGCGCCGGGTCAGATTATTTTCCTCGAGCTAAAGCCAGGACTTACGATCCATGTCAAGGAGCATCAATTTCTTTTCAGCACGAACGCAGTGAATTATTCT
>JABDCJ010000040.1 GCA_013288145.1 Nitrososphaerota archaeon
ATGTTATTGCAGAGGCCCGGTTTCAGAAAACTTTCAGGTTACGAAGAGTCCGGCGATGAGCATATTTGCTGTGCAGTTGCCGCTGGAAACCATATCCCGTCAGATAAGGCCTATCGAATTAGCAAGATTGTAGAAGAATCGCTGGAAACTTATCGAAAAAATTCGGAGAGATATCTTGCTTCATTTGCCAAGTTCATGCGGTTTGATGAAAAACTGGTGAGGATAGCCTCGAGAGGCTACGGTTACCCCACAAATCTGGATCATCGCACTCTCGCAAGGCAGTTTGAGCACGCGGGCATAAGGATCCCTGCCGCGTCCAGTATAAAGAACGCAGTCTTGGTAGCAGGCTAGAACGAGAAAAGGTCGATTGCAGACCATCAAATTAACCGAACGTAGGACAAATCCTTAATTTTGATCCGAAACATCTCCGACAACTAATTTTCTCAAGAGAAAAAAGTGGGAAGAAATTGTCAGCAGAGTTCACAGGAGTCAAGTTCATCGCCGAGTATTTTAGAAAATCCGGAATCAAGCACGTGTTTGGTATACCGGGCCACGGAAACGCGGCAATCGTTGATGAGCTAATAGATTACTCTTCGGATATTCAGTTTGTCCCGATAAAGCACGAGCAATGGGGTGGCCATATGGCTGACGGATATTTCAGAGCAAACCGCAAGGTTCCTGCTGTTGTTACAACCTCCGTCGGACCAGGAGCGACAAACCTTGCAACTGCGCTCGCAACGGCTTACGTCGATTCCTCCACGTTCATCGCACTAACTGGGGAAATCCAGACGTATTTCTTTGGGATGGGCATATTTCAGGAGATCGAAAGGCAAAACTCGATTGACTACATTAATGCAATGCGTCATCTTGTAAAGAGGACATACCTCGTTTCAAACGCAAGACAGTTGCCGAGGATCCTCCCGAATGCACACAGGGAGGCTTTGTCTGGAAGACCGGGTCCGGTCCTCATCGATCTCCCAATGGAGATCCAAGTTGAAAAAATTAGGGCGCAGGTTCCTGATCCACCTGTAGCGCTTGGACGGCTGTTTCCAGATCCCTCGGATGTAAAAAAAGCGGCTCAACTCCTGCTCAATGCGGAGCGGCCGCTGATACTAATCGGGGGAGGTGTTGTAATGGCGGATGCCCAGGATGAGGTAGTCAAGGTCGCAGAGTTTTTGGGTGCGCCGGTCGCCTCAAGCTTCAGAGGAGATGCAAAGGGCGGTTTTCCCGAAGACCATGAACTGTACATTTTTTCTCCCGGTAACATCGGTAGCCTCGTGGCAAACAAACTCGCCCTCGACGCTGATGTTATACTTGCCGTAGGGACGACCTTCAGCGATGAGACGACGAGCTCTTACGCTCCGGATGTGACTTTCAACATTCCTCCGACGAAGCTGATTCACATGGATCTTGATCCACGCGAGATTGGAAAGAACTATCCGACGACCGTTGGGATTAATTCCGATGCAAAAGCAGGTCTCGCTTCATTACTTGACATATTGTCTCAGCTCGGTAAGAAGGGCGATTATCATGATTCGGCACACTATAAGCGAATGAAGCAGCTCAAAGATCAATGGTTCGAGGAAATGGAGTCGCTCAGAACGCAGACTCCGATGGGAATTCCGAATGCAGCTAAGATAATGCGCGGCGTTTTGCCTAAAAGTGCAATTGTTTCCGTTAGCGCAGGCTTGCCGCAGGAGATGATGGCACAGCTTTGGGTAACTTCGGAACCGAGGACCTTTCTTTCATCCGGTGGTTATTCTACTATGGGTTTTGCGTTTCCAGCTGCGATGGGAGCGAAGCTTGCACAGCCAGACAGAGTTGCCGTCGCTGTCGAAGGAGACGGGTCGTTTATGATGAATAACGTTGAGCTTCTCACTGCGGTTCAGCTGAAGCTGCCGGTCGTGATCGTAGTCCTGAACAATTTCGGATGGATCTCAATAAGGGATCTTCAGATGAGAAACTTTGGTGGAAGAATTATCGGAACAGACTTCAAAGATAGTGTTGGAAAGGTACGTACGCCGGATTTTGAGAAAATTGTAACCGGCTATGGCGCCGAGTACATGCGTGCAGAGAATCCTACAGAACTTTCACAAACGCTTTCGCAGGCTATCAAAGCTGAAGGACCGGCAGTCGTCGAAGCAATCATCGAAAACAAGTTTCCTTATAGCGGGCCTAAGGCTTATGGCTACTGGGATCTTCCGTCCAGACAAAAAGAAAACTAAAGATTTAAGGACAAACTATCCGACGGATGATTTTCTTAAAGAAAAGGGATAGAGTCTACAATGGTTAAAAAAGTACGAACTGCAGTCGTTGGACTCGGCACGATAGGTGCTGTCCACGCCGAATGGTATACACAAATTCCGGAGTCAGAACTCGTAGCAGTTTGCGACGCGCGAGAGGATGTATCAAATAAAATCGCTGCAAAGCACGGCGTAAAAGGTTACACCGATTATCATGAGCTCGTTGAAGATGAAAATGTGGAAGCGCTTACAGTGGCGGTTCCAAATTTTCTTCACCATGACGTCGCGCTTGCTGCAATCAAGGAAGGCAAGCACGTGGCGGTGGAAAAGCCGCTTGCAATAACGCTCGATCAAGCCGATGAAATGGTTCATGCGGCAAAGCAAGCGAATGTAGTAAACATGTACACCGAGAATCTGTGCTTTGCCCCATCGTACCAAACTGCGAAGGGAATCGTGGACAAAGGCGGCCTCGGTAACATTTACCTCTGCAAGGCGTACGAATCGGACGACATTGTTCTTGGATCTGAAGCTGAGAAAAACGTACTAAAAACAAGCTGGTATTTGGATCCGAAGCAATCGGGCGGAGGGAAACTCATGAGCACAGGCGTCCACGCTATTGAATACGTGCGCTTCATGTTCGGTCATCCAAAAGCTCTTCGCGTGCACGCGGAGATAATTGATAGCATTGGTCTTCAAAAACCCAAAAGAATGGAGGACATGGCGCTGGTGACGATTCGATTTGAAGGCGACCGTGTTGGTGAGGTGCACACTGGATATTACATGACAGGTGGAACAGACGACCGAGCAGAGATCTACGGCGACCAAGGCACCATATTCCTGGATCTTTACAGACGTAACGAGATCAAAGTGCACAGTCATGTGGGTTACGGGAGTGTGGGGCAGTCAATGTTCCAACCAAGCGAGGGCGCGGATATGGGCTGGTCATTTCCGATTCCAGATGAGCGGTACGACCTCGGCTACTATAATGAGCAGAGACACTTTTTGCAGTGCGTTCTCGAGCACAAGAACCCTAAGGTAACTTTTGAAGACGGCAGAGCAACTCTTGAGATCGTGCTCGCCGCATACAAATCGCATGACACGGGAGAAACTGTAAAGCTGCCTTTGCAGCGAGATCGCTAATCTTTGGATCAGAGCGCTTCCGAAATTGCTACATTAGCAAGGAAAATTCTGGTTATCAAAACCATGAAATTAACCGAGAAAGCAGCAGCTATGATCGATGGCAAGAACTTTGGTAACCTTGCATTCGTAACCCCAAAAGGTGAACCGCATGTAAGTCCGGTCTGGATCGATCGCGAGGGCGATACTATTTTGATCAATGCGGCAGAATTCCGCGCAAAGATCAGGTTCTTGAAAGTAAATCAGAAGATAATGCTGAGCATAACTGAGCAGGAAGACCCCTACAGCAGGGTTCTGATTCGCGGCCACGTCGTTGTCATTACAAAGAATGGCGCTCTAGCTCAAAATAATCGTATGTCGATGAAATATCTCGGAACGCTAGATGATCCGGACAGACCGGTCGGAGATCGAGTTTTGATAAAGATTCAGCCGGATAGCATCACTAAATAGAATCGAGTTCGCAATCCTGAGATTCTAATCTCTCGGGAATTTTTCTTCCCCGATTGCAGTAACTCCATTGAATGGCAAAGCAGCGAAAGACTTTTTGGATTAGTTGTGCCACCCCAAATTATTTCTGATTCTTGGAATTAGTGAGAGTAAACCTGTTGGTCTTCTTTGAACGGACTCCATCTACAAAATCGGAGTTTTATTTCGAACTCGACAACGGTGAGGCCTGTTTTCTTTCGGATGAAGGAATATTCCTTTTCTCTGTCCTTTCGAATTTGGCGCGGACGACAATACTTTCTGTGCCGTTTGTAATTTGGGCTTTTGTCTTGATTTTGACTCTCCCGACTGTTTTGCCCATAGCGCCGATCATTTCTTGGAATCCCAGTTTTTCTTTCCTCGTTACCTTGTCGTTTCTGGTCCTCCCATTCATCGCAAGAAAACTGGCGTCTGTAGGCAGAGGGCGCAAATTTGCCGGGCGACCGCTTGGGGAGCTGCTGATGAGCTCAGATCGCAAATATTTGAGATCGCGCCGACAGTGGTCGGAGGTAAGGACGGCAAAGTTTAGTCATTACAAAGTTATCCTCAAATGGCACACCTCAACTTTTCTCGTAGACAGAGGCCTGACGTTAAAGTTCGTTGCCACCTCTTTTGCAGAGTTAAAGTCCTTTCTTGCCAAACAGCTTGATGGTGGGCTTATGCCCTAAAGTTCAGTAGCTGCAAACTGTCGTGTCCAGTGCTTTGAGAGCATTGCCATTTCTCTACCGCTTTTGTCCTGGTAAAGTTTGATCGCGGTATCTGACTTTTCGACAAAGTATTTTACAAAAGTCTTTGATGAAGAGACGATAAACAGTGGTCGCCGTCCTCCCAATTTTTTGGTTGCAGTTTCCCATAATGAATTTGCCATAAGCAGTTGCAGGGCATTGATTTCATCCACCGGGTTGTCCTCCTCGTTGAACAGAGCGTCAATGCCCGTTACGAAAACCGCGTGGATGTCGTCCCACTGTTTGAAGTATTTCTGCTCGATCTGCTTCATTACGACTGCCCTCAACTGGTAGCAGGAGAACGCCCTAACCACTATTATTTTCTCCAAGAATTTTCGGAGCATGGATTCAGATTTGGTCGGCGCACATCTATCTGAGATCAAATACGGATCAAAGCAGTTTGCGGCGTCGACAAAAAGCGCTTTCGATTTGAATACCCGTACATAGTTCCCACAAAGCATGTTCATCCAATAATCTGCGAGATGGCCGTATAGAAAGTTGAACGTATTTGGCATTAGTCCTCCCTGAAGCAGGGAATCAATCCCATTTCCGAACGTAAGCCCTCTCAGCTCGGAGGCACGTTTTACCAGGGTCAACGCATCGCGTGTAGGATTGGTACGCGGATTGATCGTGACAATAGTCGAAACAAACGACCCCCTTGGTTACAGTAACAGTGCTGTAATCATTTATTTCAGGTTAGCGGGCCGTCCTGTCCTCCGGGGCTAAGATTAGAAAATTCCCCGACTCTGGAATTCCCCCCATGCATTCTTTTTGACAGCAAAGAGGAACTCGAATCCTAGATTTCCTCCTAAAATCGAGACAACATATCGGAAATCGATATCGGGTTTTTCCGACTTTTTGGAAGGACTAGCTACCAATTTAACATTCTAGGGCACTTTTTGCGAACAAGGTCTTCTGATTAGAATTGTATGAATCAATTAGCCTGAACCGAGTTCGAACGGACAAGAAAGCGGCCATTATTTATTCCGGCATTGCGCTTGTCCTTATCCTACTTTCGAGTACCTTCAGCTCAACGGTCGTTGCGGCAAAGCCAGCTGCCGGCACCGTGACGTTCAATGCTGCGATTAACCTTAGTAATGACAAAGGCAAAGCCACCCAACCGGCGGTCTCAAATAACAGACAAAACGTATTTGTTGCGTGGACAGAGGGATCAGGCGGCATAAAATTTAGGGCAAGCTCAAATGGTGGAGTGATTTGGACTCCTCCCACATCCTCAGCTGCGACAACGATTAGCTCAGGATCCGGTTGTACTGGATCTGCTGCGTTTCCAGTAATGTTTACACAATTCCAATCCAGTACTGATGTGGCAGTCGCTTGGTCACAAGGCGGCCAGATATGCGCAGCGGTTAGTACGAACAATGGAGGAACTTTCGCAAAGGCACATCTCAGCGTCTCGCCTTCCTCAGGCGGAATAACTCCGGCAATAGGCGCTTCTGGTTCGGATATCTATGTGACTTGGTATCAAGCTACTCCTTCATGTCCGGTTACCATTTACGTGCCCGCTGGAAGCGGTTGTATCTGGGTCTCCACCAGTACGAACAATGGTGCGAGCTGGAGCAAACCTTCCGAATTGAACCCATCATCAAGAGGTGAGCCACAGGTTGTTGCTTCTGGAGCCAATGTCTACATAACTGCAGATGGCATATACTTCGAGGCCAGCAACAATAGTGGAACCACCTGGACTGCGCCCTTGAACCTTTACAACCAGAGTAGCCTAACTGCGCCGTGCGCTCCGCTTTGCTATGGTCGAGAACCATGGGTTGCGGCCAACGGGACTAACGTCTACGTCGTCTGGGAGTCGAGCAATACGAACCAGACAACAGGAAGCACAACTGACTATCGAGATTACGGACGGATGAGCGGTGACGGAGGAAAAACTTGGACTCCACCCCTTTCCAACCCCTATCCACAATTGATGACGGGGGCAATAAAGAACGACTGGGAACCAGAAAATGCCGCTTTCGGAAGCCATGCCTTCTTGACGTTCCATAATCTTTCAAATCAAGGGATATACATGACTTCGACGACTAACTCTGGATCTTCGTGGAGCACACCGGCACTTGTCAGCCCAACGGGAAAAGGCAGCTCGTTTGGACACGTTTTCTCGTCAGATGGGACTAACGTCTTTGTAATGTGGGGACAGGTAAAATCCGGCTCCGTCTGGAACGCGTACGTGTCGTACAGTGCGAACAACGGAACATCGTGGAGCAATCCGATTGATATCAGCAACAACGCGGCAGGAGTGGCAGCAGGAAATCTGGATGTGACACTCTTTGGTCTGTCGAGTAACGGGGCAAACTGCTTTGCAGCATGGACATATACGAACGGAGGAACCAGCCAGGTCTACTTCGCTTCGTCTTAATGACAAGCAGATTTTCCAACAACGGGAAAAAAGATGGAGTTGCTTCCCAACTTAAAACGAAGTTGGGAATTTCCCTCTCTTTTTCTCAAAACTTCAAAATTCTCCGATTTCAGGGGCGTACTGCATCAAAAAACCGTGGACTTGAGCTACTGACAATTGCTTTGGGAAGCAGCTCTCAAAACGAAAGATTATCATATAGAGTTCTTAGACTAGAATAACTAATTCCCAAAATTGTCATTAGCTAAAACTCATCTCAGCGCAATTCAATCGCGAATAATAGTTTCTCTGTTTCAGTGCGAGGGTCGGCAGCAATATGTTTCGAATGAAGCAGTTCTGGAAAAAACAGGAATTGCCCAATCTACTTGGTCCGAGGAGCAAAAGCGACTTGCTGAGATGGGTGTCTTGGAGAAGAAAGCATTCAAAGCGATACGTGCAAACAATGTCTGTAGGATCGTAAATTTTCGTCTTACGAGTAAAGGTCGAACCGTGGCATTCAACCTCGCAAACATTTCGAGAATGATCGTTCAGCAGACGGGAGGAGATCTATTTCCTCTGCCGATATCCAGCGCAGCACCTAAGGTTCGTCTCTCCGAGAAGGATTTCGAATATGATGTCCTAGAGTCGATAGAGATCGCGTTGGACAGCTTTGGCATAAACCTGGTTCCTCTCGTTAAGAGCAGGCTAGGTGAGAGGATCTTGTGGGAGGAAGTGGCTAAGCGTCCGGAAATACTTAGTGCGATCCTTCAAGACCTGTTTGGAAGAGATGGATCTAGTACTGTCGAGTTGATGATCACGGAGAATTTGAAATCACGCTTTGATTTACAACACACGGTGACAAAGGAGCGCGACATGTCTACCTTGATAGCTGAATTCAAGCGGGAAAGAGTGACCGAGAACGAATCAGCTGTTATCATGAGTCGATCTGAATCCTTGGAGTAAATTTTTGTCTTGCAAATTTTTGCCACTGGTTATCTTTTTGCAAATTTGTTGCCTCCATCCGAATCATCGGTACTGATTGCCCTAAATCTTGTAACCTTGTTTGCGACCATATTTCTCGGCTATTTCGCTGCTCGGATTTTCTTTTACATGCGCCTTGGTCGGTTGGAAAGAGGATGGAAATTAATGACCGGTGGAGCAGTTTGTTTGTCCTTTGCTTTCCTTTCTCTTACCGTTCAGCACCTATTCGGACGCCTATCAAGCCCGTATTTCTATCTCGACGCGGTCGGGATGACTTTGAGCATAGCTGGAATTGTTCTAATGGTGTTAGGCCTCCGCTCCCACTACCTCGTGTGGACGCGCAAGATCAGCGACAAGAAGTCTCACCCCATATTAGTTACGGAACGTAGAGAAACGGAAGAAGACTGAGCTACGACATGTTGAGCGCAAGAATACGCCCGAACAATCTTTGAGCGTCTTTAATCTGCCAAAAGTTTCTCTAGTGATATAGGGTAAGCTAACAGTCTGCTTTCGGTTCCACTAAAGCTCATGAAATGCTATTTTTGCGGCGCGTACGCAAAGGGATTTGCGTCTAAAGAGGAAGAGGACTTTGTGAAGATCATGGAGCTATAAAAAAAAGCAGAGACCAGGAGCTGGAATGGCATACAATTTTTGACTGCCACGAGTGCGCTCTAGGTATTAACGTTCAGGTTTGAATCAACTCACTCGAAAACGGTGCGATCATCTCTCCGATAGACGAAAACAATAGAATCGTCAAACATAACGAGAATTCTTTCTCATTCCGGATCCCGAAACAACACCGAACCTCATCAGATCATTGTTTATCCTTGGGATCGATAGTAAAGCTTTCAATCTTTGATCTTAAATTTTTGATTAATTTCTTCCGATGTCAGTAACCGCAACCCAGCCGTTAGCACACAAAGGTTCTGCAAAGACGGTGATGATATGCGACGATGAGCTTGATGTGCTAAGAGCGTACAAAATTGCGCTAAACTCCCGGTTCAATGTATTGACCGCTAGCTCGGGAAACGAGTGCTTGAAGACTTACTCTGAAGCAATCGGATCCAGAAAGAAAGTTGATGCCGTAGTTTTAGATTATAGATTGGGAGATATGCTCGGGGACGAGGTCGCTAAAAAACTAAAGGAAATTGCCTCGACCAATGTGATCTTGTTGACGGCCTTTGAAATTGATCCTTCCCATATTGATGAATTGAAGAAGGAAAAAATCATAACCACGTTCCTGAAAAAACCGATAAGCCTGTCATACTTGATTGCGACAATAAACCAGACCATTGCCTGAATTAGGCAGTCTACTTTTCGGATAGACCGTTATCCTCCGGGAGCAGTGGCAGAGTGAAAGTGAACGTGGCGCCCTTCATGCCTTCTCCATTATTGTTCTCCGCCTTTATAGTCCCTCCATGCGCTTCGACGTAGGATTTTGAAATGAACAGTCCAAGCCCTGTGCCCGAGTCCGTTATGAACTTGTTGAATAGGCGCGGAAATATTTCTGGAACAATCCCTCTGCCCTCATCTTTCACGGCGACCACAGCGAAGTTGCCTTCCATCCGGGTCGAGACTACTATTCTACCGCCCTTCCTTGAACTTTTTATGGCGTTACTAAGAAGGTTCGACAGGATTTGTCCGACCTTTGTTTTGTCAGCCGTTAGAACCAGACTTGATTGCTGAGTATCGAGAGTTATCTGTGGAACCGAAGATTCAGACGTCCCATTTACGCTCGCACTTTTTCTGACGTCGGGTATCAACTGCAAAATCAAGTCATTAAGATCAAAACTCTCATAATCCAGTCGAAGAGTCTTGTTATCTATTCTCGCGACTTCTAGTAGCGTTTGAGTGAGTCGCTCAAGCCGCTGAGCGTTTCTGAAGGTTGACTCCACAAGTCCGATCACGTCCTCCTGTGGGATATTTGGGAAAGAGATGAATTCACTTCCGGGTTCGACTACTGCGTCTCCACTCGGGGAGGATGGAGAAACACTCATCGGCTCCATTTGGGGTACAATCGCCCCTCGAAGCAACTCGGCATTTGCAAGAATACTCTGGGTAGGCGTCCTGAGTTCGTGGGCGGCGATATTGATCAGATCCGATTGTGCCTTGGATTGGGACGCGAGCTGCTCGTTTGCACTTGAAAGCTGGATGTTGGTCGCGACAAGTTCCTTGGTTTTCTCGCTAACCGCATCTCCCAATCTCTTGTTCCACCTGAGGATCATAAACGCCGTCCCCAAGAACGTCGCGCCAATTCCGATTATTATTGCCGTGCTGACAAACCTCTGCTGGTTAATCAGCGCAACAGCACTCCCGGTCAGAGTATCAGGTGCGGTAATGTAAAGGACCCCAAACTGGTGAGGGCGATCAGAACTGTCGTTGACGAATACAGGCTGATATGCGAGCGTAGAAGATGCCCCTTTGTACGAAATATCGTCGACGCCGGCATTACCATTTAGAGACTGATTTAGAAATGAATTGAATGTCGGTCTCAGGACTGAGGGAATCGAATTTTGGACGGTGCTTCCGAAAACGTTCTGCCCGATTTGAGATTCGTTGCCGGTAAAAAGTATGGTCCCCTGAAAATCAAGGATCCCCAGGCCGCTGCGAAAAATAGGTGAGAGTTGACTTTGGAGAAATTCCCCAAGAGTCTTAAGCGCAATTGCATCTGAAACAACTCCATCGAATTTTCCTCCTGAAAATATCGGCTGAGAAATGAAGAGGAATTCGCTTGAAGAATTCGTAAGCGATGGAGTCGCGCTGCTATAATAGGTCGTACCAAAGGCCTCAGGAGAGGTGAAATATTGTCGCTGACTTAGATCCCTACCTGTGCCATTGGGATAGATAGAGATAGTTCCATTTGAAACCATGATGAGTTTACCTGTAGGGTCAATCCAGAAATACGACAACGTTAGATCTCGAGTCGAATTTTGTGCTCCTCTGAATAGAGCCGCAGCGGTGCTAACGTTACGGCCCTGAACAAGAGTGGAAGAAGACAGCACCCGGAGATTATCTGAAACTCCCTGAAGAGTTTCAGACAACAAATGACTCAAATCACTCGCTTGAATCTGAGTATTAGAATGGATATTTGCAATAGACTGGTCTGAAATATTGGCAGAAACTGCCGAGGAAAACTCAAAAGAAGCCACTGAAAATCCTGCTGCGATTATCGCTAAAGCAATGAGGAAAGCCGCGCTCTTTTTCGAGAGCAAATGCGACAAACGCAAGGCTTTGTTCCAGCTCCCTAAAGGTTCTCTAATAATAGTTATGTAAAAATTCTCTATTTTTTTAAATAAATTGCAAAGGCGGCTGGAGCTGAATTGGAAATTCTCGACAATGGAAAATGCCCCAACTAGCTATTCCAGTAGTGTTCTCTCTACGGTAGCCAAAAGCGAGGCCATTGTAATTGGTTTTTTTACGAACGTCGTTATGCAATTGCGTTTCGTTAGATCGTTCAAGAAGGAGTTGCTGATCTCGAATGCGCTTATCAAAATTATCTTGGTCCCGTCCAAGTCTCTGATCTTGCAGGCAACCTCGTCACCCAGCATGTCACCAAGTTTGTAGTCCAAAACCAGGACATCTATTTTGGCTCCTGACTTGAGCTCATTATTGTATTTGTTAAGACATTCTTCCCCTGAACTCGCCGTTAAAACACTGTACCTGGAAGATAGTGCAATTTTGTACGCTCGCAGAACATCAGATTCATCATCGCAGATCATTACAGTTTTTTGAACTGGAGATTTTGTGAGAGAGGAATTGTAAGTGCGACCTTCAGAGTTTATCAGAAAGGTCAGGTTCTTCGGTCTTTCATAAATTGAGGACTGATTGGAGAACGGGAAATCGATTAGACTTTCCAGTAGTTGAGCAGATCGCTTCAAAGATATTGCTTGATATTCCATTTACTATATAATTCTTCAGGATAAACTTTCCATTGTAAAAGAACAAACTGAAACCATTGCGAAGTTGAATCTAGAAAAACCGATTATTCAGAGATTCCAAAATAATTCTCAAATTACTTGTAGTTCATTTTCTTCGATTAGTTTTCGAGCATTGTCATAATTTCTCGATACTTGATCAGGGTAGTGAGAATCTGAACCATAACTGACATTGCACCCCACCTTTCCGCAGGCCGAAGCCAACTTTCTGACCAGTTCGGGCGTTCTTGCGAGATCAGCCCCATTCAATTCGAGAGCCTTGCCCCTTTCCTTGGCGATTTTTGCGAGGCCCATCATAAGCTCTTCAAAATTCTCAGGAGCGGTTGGCGTTCCCACGGCAAGTCTTTCAGGATGAGTAAGTATGTCAAATGGAATAAAGTTGCTTCGCAAAGCTTCCTTTTGTAATTCCACGTACTCTATCCACCTCTCCTCGGCACTCTTTCTATCCTGCGGAAATTTTTTGTCTTCGATGTCGATCCCTCCTGGGAATTCGTGTATGGAGCAAAGCAAAACATCCCATTTTTTTCTTGAAACAATTTCGCCAATCTCGGATCTGTACTCCCGGATATAGTCTACCTCGAGTCCTTTGCGAACTTGGATTCCGTCAACGTCTTTCACTTTTTCAAACTCTTTCAAGTAATCATCAAACGAGGAGAACATGCGGCCCGATTCGTGCACCGACCCAAATTTGACGAGCTGGCGAGCAAACGTAAACTGAGAAATGTGTTCCGTCGTGGACAAGCGACTTACTTCGGTCTTTTTTGCTGCCTCGACCATCGACTCAATATTCGCAAGAATGATGTGGCTGTGGTTATCGTAATGCAAGAGTAACCCTTTTTGAAAAATGTGTGACCTGACTGGATTTTTCAATAGATCGGCCATAAGCAGCAGAGTGGCAAGTTACTTTATATTTGGAGAGAAATTTACAATCAGGCTGGAGTATCTCAAAAATGAATACTGGTGTTTCATTTTGGCTCCAATCTGAATCCTGAGAAAAATAACGAAAGTAATTTGTCTGCAAATCAGGATCCTGCCGATCGCAAGAAAAATCCGAGATTCGGCCTGGCATTTCAAGCGAGTCAGTCCTTCGACCATTACGTGAAATGCGCAAAACTTGCCAAAAAGTATGGGTTCGATATGATGCAGGTCTACGACGACCTGCTCTTCAAACCATCGTGGCCCATTCTTTTCGCGATGGCGCCTGAGCTTCGCAATACCGGCATAAAGCTTGGACCCGGGGTCGTAAATCCGTATCACATGCATCCAGCCCTTATCGCCACCCATCTTGGGTGCCTGAATGAAGAGATGAATGGGGACTCGTTCCTAATGATCGGAAAGGGTGCGTTCCACGATCTCTTTGAGATCGAAACGAAAAGTCCGCTCACCGCCACGAGAGAGGCTATTGAAATCATAGGCAACCTTGTTTCCGGAAAATCTGCTGAATTCGACGGCAAAATATTCAGGTCAAAGTCAGAAGCGAGGTTTCGCTGGAATTATTCTTGCTTGTATCCACCCCAATTGTGGATTGGGAGCTGGGGACCCAAAATGGCGGAACTAGCAGGAAGGATGAAGCAGGTCTCCGGGATCATGGTCAGCAGCATTACGGATGCACGCTATCTTTCGTATATTCGCGAAAGAACTCGCTTAGGTGCAATGTCTGTTTCTCGAAGTCCTGACGAAGTAGAAATCGGGTGCGTACCCGGAACTATCATCTCTGGTAATCGGGAGGTGGCTCGCGAACTTGCGAGGAAAGCAAGTGCCCTGTACCTCCCATATCTTGACCCTATGACAGATTACGTTGGCGTCAAGAGAGAAGACGTAGAGTCCGTAAGGGAAGCTCTTTCGCGAAATGATCTTGAGGCAGCAGCTAACCGCGTACCGGATATAGCGGTCGATTCGTTCAAGCTCTGGGGCACGCCTGACGATATTATTGACAAAACTATCAGGATGCTGGATTCTGGAAGAGGTGCAGATAGAGTAAATTTTGGATTCGGCCGAGGCGAGGATGACATTGCGAGCATCGAGCTTCTAGGAGAGAAAGTTATGCCGTACCTCCGTGAAAAGTTTGGAAGTTAGCTTATACTTCTCAAATCGTCATGTAATTTGTGTAAGGGCAAATCCTAGGCCCGCGCAGGCGAGCGTGATTAGCGTCCAACCCGCGATTAGAATTCCGATCTCCTTTGAATTGACTGCCCAAGGTCTGCGCGAAATGCCTGCCCCCAGCATTCCGCCAATTATTACCTGAGTCAGCGACACTGGAATAGAGAATACGGTCAGAATCAGGATCACAATCGCTGCAGCGAGCATTGCGGCAAACGTCTTGATCTGGCTCAGACCAACGATCTTGTCACCGACAACAGCTGCCAACATTTTCCCAAATAGTACCATTCCAGCAGCTGCGGCTAAGAAGAGCAATAGCTCTAGGATATAGAATGAAGTAGAGCACAAAGTGCTGCCCGCTGCTAAAGACTGGATGACACCCAGGTTGTTTGCGCCGAGCATGAAAGACACAAGGAATACGACGACGACTAAAACCGACCGGTTTGCCCTAATCACAGCGACTAAAGCTCGATGTTGCTCCGCCTTGATCACGATTTCGTAAATTGCAAAGCTTGCTATTGCACAGGCAAAGGGGACGGCAAGCCACGAGGCAATTATTTCGATCAGTAACGATATTTTAATCTGAGTTGAGCTCGCTAGTGCCGCGCCAACGAAAGAGCCGATCGTACAGTTTGAAAGGCTTACCGGCAGCCTTAGCAGATTGAGAACAAAGAGCATCGCCACGGAAACAGCTAGAGCCGAAAGGAGAGCCGAATCCGGTAGATTCGTTGAAACAAGTTTGCCCAAAATCGAGCCCGACATAGTCTGACCGGCAAGTAAGAAACCGGCAAAGATTCCGGCAAGCGAGACCCCGAATGATAGATTGTAAGAAACGAGTTTCGACAGGTTACCAGTGGTTAAACCTGAGTTGTTCCAACCGAAAACGAATGCAAACAGAATAAGTAAGAAATAGAGAGCTAGAAACGCCAGCTATGAATACCCCTTTGCGACTAGTATTAGGAGTATATCCGATCCATGCTCCGACATGTCCGCAATCTTATCCACCAAACTTAGGAAATCCTTCAGCAAGATAATGTCTAGCGATTTTGCATCAATCTCATTCTTGTACAGGTGCTGGACAATCGAGTGATGAATCCCATCTGCCTCTGTTTCTTTCTCCTCGACTTTTTCTGCCGTGGACAGGACTTCCTCTTTGTTCTTTTCAAGTGCCACAATAGCTTCTCTTAGAAGACGTGCCGCCGAAATGCAGGTCGAGACAAACGATTCGACATCTACCATGAAAAAGTAGTCAATTACCTCTTTCGGTAACCTCAGGTCGTGGAATACCATCGCAGAGTGTTTTGATGCGTCCGAGATGTTCTCAATAAGCTCCGAGAGTGAAAGGAGGTCTTCCCTGATGCCACCAAAAAACGAGCCCTTGCACAGAACTCGTACCAGAGCGCGGTGCTCGTCGTCAATTTTCTTCTCTATGCCGTCGATTACCGTGAACTGGCGATCGACTGCCTCATAATCGCACGTCTTTAGGTATTTGACCAAGGTAAGAAGGTGTTCAGTTGAATCTATTGACGAATCCAAGAGCGCGAGAATTCGGTTGAGTATCTGCTGTTCTCCGCTGCCTAAGAAGCTGAAAAAGTCAGAAATGGGCAAATGAAAATCTAGATTTTTCTAGTATACAGCGAAAGAATCCTTTCGGCGGTTGCCTTCTGTATCGTCGGTATTCCAGGAGCTTTGATGACTAAACCCGAGACTTTTCGAGGATCGTTTCCCGAATCAAGAATGTCAAAAGCGATTTCTTCATCAATAATCACCATCCCTCCAACACCGGCGGTCCCGCGAAACCCAGCGATGATTTTCTCGTCGTGTGGTTGCATCCTAGATTCAAGGGTTTGGAGACCTTTGATCGTCCTGTACTCTATGATCGATTTCTCGTCTTCGGGTGAGAGGTCGCTAAATGTGAGCGTGGGTCTCACCATAGAGACCGGTCTCACTTTGACTCCCCGTTGTGAAGCTGCTTTTAGGGCAGATCTCACGGCCAGCAGGTATTTTGGAGGATAACCACCAATTGAAAAAAAGTCAGACTTTGCGGAATAGATAAGCTCCGCAAGCCTACGCTTCACACCCTGCTCGCCGCGAACCATCCAAGCATAAGCCTCTGTTCCGTCGGAATCGGTCTCGCTCTCGCGGGTCTGCTCTTCCTGTTTTTTCTCTAGAACGCTTAGGGCCTGCTTTGCCTCCTTTTCATAGCTTTCAAGCAGGTGGTCAATCACGCCCTTTGCGCCGATTGCCCGGTAGAGGGTTGGCCTTCCCTTTTGAACCTCGACAATTCCTCTTGCCGCGAGTTTCTCCAAAGACTCGTAAGCCTTGTTTCTCGGGATTTCGGCGAACCTGTGAACGTCCGAAGCACCGACAGGACCTAATGCTATGAGTGCATCCAAGGCCTTTGCTTCGTTTGTGTTCAGCCCAAGCCTTGCAAGGTGATCAATTGAGGAGGCCGATAAAGTGTCGCTCATGGTTTTCTAATGTTACCCCTGAGGTAACACCATAGTTATTAGATTTTCATTTGCCAAATCTTCGTTGTGATAACAATGTACGGTGCAAGAAATCAAAGTTCGAGGACCTGGCTTTTACTACCGGTTCTCGCAGTAATTCTCGTTGTCGGGATAGCAACGGCCTTCTTTTTCTATGGCCATGCTGCGGTTGGGGCATATCCTGGGTACGGCTGGTGGTTTCCGTTCCCATGGTTTTTCGTCTTCCCCGCAATCTTCCTAGTTTTCTTTGCCTTCAGGTGGATTTTCTGGGGCGGCTGGGGATGGAGAGGCGGCTGGTACTATGGGCAATACGATGACACGGCTCTTCGAATTTTGAAGGAGAGATTCGCCCGGGGCGAGATTACTAAAGAGCAGTTCGAGCAGATGACAAAAGATCTGGAGCAGCACTAAATACAGGGGGATGAATTGCTCATGCAAGAATCTTCAAAAGCCGTAAGTGATGAACTTCCTGCCCTAAACTTTCCGAAGTCACTCTCTGGGCTTCTAACCGGAAAGATCGGGATCATAACCGGCGCGAGTCGAGGAATCGGCGCGGCAACGGCATGGTCCCTCGTCGAGGCTGGAGCCAAGGTCGTTCTCGCAGCAAGAGATTCGCGTAAGCTGGATGATCTATCAAAATCAATCAATGAGAAATATCACGGTGAAGTAACGCTCGCGGTTCCAACTGATGTAACCGATTCGGTCTCAGTTCAAAAGCTCGTAAACGAGACGATTGCGACTTTCGGTCGTTTGGACTTTGCATTCAACAATGCAGGAGAAGGCCACAAGCCAGCTCCACTTGCGGATCTTTCACTCGAAGAATTCGAAAGGGCGATCAAGACAAGCATCTTGGGAACCTTTCTCTGCCTTAAATTCGAAATCCCGGAGATGATTAAATTAGGCAGTGGTTCGATCGCAAACATGTCCTCGACCGCTGGCGTGCAGGGAGTGAAGGGAATCGGCGGATACGTTGCAGGCAAGCATGGAGTCATCGGGCTCACTCGCACAGCCGCTTTAGACTATGCGCGCCAAAATATTAGAGTCAACGTAGTTGCGCCAGGCCCGATTTATACCGAACGAAACGCAAGGTTTCGAGAGCAGGCGGCTCAAGGCGTACCACTAGGCAGAATTGGAAATCGCGAAGAAGTCGCCTCCGTTGTAGCTTGGCTTTGCTCCGACCTTGCAACTTTCGTTACCGGAGCAGTCATTCCGATCGACGGTGGCAGACTGTCCGGAAGCTGGTTCTAGCTTGATGTTACTCTAAAGGTAACACCATCAATAATAGACTTTGAGATTCTGGAGTTTGAGGACGAAGTAAAATGATAGAGATAGACAAAAGTCAGGTTGTTGACGCACCTGCCGAATCAGTGTGGAAGCTCGTAGGCGATCTTGAACATGAACAGAAGTATTGGAGCGCCCTCCGAAATGTAAAGATCCTCGAAAGGAAGGATTACACAACCGTCGAGCGTGAAGCCACCATCCGCCGCGGACCAATGGGCGAGGCGAAAAGTACCCAGACGCTTTCCATGAACGCTGTGCAAAAGACCAGCACCCTCACGATGACGAAGGGACCGATGCTTGGAACCCGAAAAGTAATACTAAGTTCAATCGAGGATGGCAAGAAAACGAAAATTGATGTGAGCTGGCGCTTTGAAATGAAGGGAGTGCCGGGATTTGCTCATGGATTTGTAAAGGACAATATCTCCGAGGTAACAGAGAAGGCTCTCGATGCAATAGCTGAAGAGTCGCTGAAAGCGAAAGTAAGTGGTCTTAGTTGAAAACGGGAGTCCTCCTTTTCCGGATCACCGCGATCGTCGTTTTCATTCAGCTCGCACTTGGTGGTCTGCTTACTTTCGATTTCATCAATGCGACACCTCATATCATCACAGGTTTCGTGGTATTTGCACTTGCAATTGCAACAATGGTCTTCGCCTTTATTGGAAAACCGAGATTCAGACCAGTTCAGATGATCTCCATCGGACTTGTCGTACTTCTCCTAATTCAAATAATACTTGGATTCGCAACGCTTTCTAGTGGCAGCTCGGTAGTCGCATGGATCCATCTAGTAAACGCTCTTGCAATTTATGGAATGGCTGTAGCTGGTACTTTTCTTGCAATTCAGTGGAACAGGATGCCCATTTCTCAAGTTGAACAAGCCAACGTGAGAAAGGCGTAATCCTCACGATGAAGAAAGACAAAAAATCCCCCTAGTGTTCCTGGAGGTGAACTTTTTCTCCTACGTTACTTCTTTTAGTTCGATTATTGTCTCTAGCGAATTTTCATGTTCGACAATTTTTGGAGGGTAGCCAAGTACGCTTTCAATCAAAGTCGTATTAAACGCTCTTACCCAAGCTGCGCCATTATCGTCGTACGGTTGATACACGAAAACATGGATAACATTGCTCTGCCTCTCAATACGTTGCGGCATTCGGGCACCGGTGTACTTGATACTTATTTCCATGTACTTTAGAACCGCCTCGAGATCAGCTTTGCCGTACCAAAGCGGAAGAGACGCTGCAACTTTCTTCGATACCTGCTTTGCTATGGATATGATCGACTCTTTGTCGAGACCACCGATCAACTTTGCGATCATCTCAGGCGGCACGGTAAGGTAGCCGAAATCCGCTACTATAGAATCCCATTCCACATATTTGTCGAGAATAGAGGTTACCAGAGCATTCTTACCAACTTTCTTACGAAGCGCATCTTTCCGGAGGGCTGCGTCAAGAGTGGAGCTCAAGCGAAATGTTCTAAGAACAGTGGAATGCTTCTTCCCCTCTTCTTCGATCGTCTCCATGCTATTGGAGATGGCTTTGGATCCTCAAAAACATTGTTGTACAAATGAACAATTTTGTACGACGTTTTTTTCGCAGACCTATAAGCACTCCATTTTAGATGGCGGTGGGGAACAGAGTTGACTGGCGATCTAGTTCTTTGCCGGATCTACAAATTTGTTCTAATCGAGTCCGGGAGTCGTTAGAGTACTTTGGAGCAACTCGATAAGAAGTTTAGCGAGAAACTATCAAGATCTTTGGAGCTAGCTCTTGGTCCAAAGATAACCGGCGTCGTTTACTCAGTGCTCAAGAGTGAGTATGGTATAGAGAAAGAAGAGGTCCCAGCAAATCCTGCCGTTTTGAAACTGGTCCTCGAGAAACTGTTTGGAAACACGGGGATGGATTTCCTGGAAACTCTGATCTCCAAGCAAATTGTCGCTGAGTTCAACCTGCCTGCTGAATACGAAGAAGAGGAACTTCCCGCAATCCTGATGCGAGCACGCCAAGAAATTTTCCTTGATTGAAACCAAGGATTTTCAAATTGAAAGAGTGCAAATGGAAGATCCAAAGATTTCCGAGAAAGGCTTCAACGGCACGATTTTCCAGTGCATCGATACAGCTCTTTCAACAATCGGCGAGACTTCCAAACTGGCCCTGTATCATCAAATAGCCCTGAAAAACGGCTTGAGTGTAAACGAGCTTCAATCTAGACCCCCCAAAGTCTTGCAAGGACTAGAGGAGATTCTGGGAGAAACTGGTTATGCATTCATCGAGAAGCTGATAATCCGAGAAATAAAAGATCGTTTTGGTTTATCAGTGGCTGTCGGCGTGTGCCTTTCAAAGGTAGTTGCAGATGCGCGTGAGAAATTCTTTTCCTCATGAATAAACATGCGAACTGGAAGGAATGCATAATAGGACTATTTTGATACGACAAAATTCAGTTTGACAGAAAAAAGAGAATTCAAGCATATTGAGACAAAGCTAGTCCACTCCGGCGAGCCTTCGCCTCGGATCCTTGGAGCTGTGAGCATGCCGATATTCCAGTCGGCAATGTATGAAACGCTAGGCGAGAAAAATTATGATGACATAAGGTACATCCGACTTAACAATACTCCGAATCATCTGGCGGTCCATCAAAAGCTAGCCGCGCTTGAAGGAGCAGAGGATGCGGTTGTTTCAGCAAGTGGCATGGCGGCGGTTTCAGCAACTCTACTCTCTACTCTGTCGAAGGGAGATCATCTACTCATCCAAAATTGTCTCTACGGAGGAACGCATGATTTCGTCACAGAGGATCTTGAAGAATTCGGGATTTCATATGATTTTATTGATGGAAACGAGCCGGCGTCGTGGGAAGAAAAAATCCGGCCGAACACCAAGGCAATTTACGTCGAGACTATGACGAATCCGTTGCTTCAAGTCGCAGACCACAGACGCGTGGTAGCGTTTGCGAAGTCGCATGAGCTGGTCTCGATAATTGACAATACTTTTGCAAGCCCCGTGAACTTCCGTCCGATTGAACTCGGTTACGACCTATCCTTGCACAGCGGGACAAAGTACCTGAACGGGCACTCGGACATCGTCGCCGGCGCAGTGATTGGAAGCTCGGAGATGATTGTAAGGGTAAAACATCGGCTGAACCACCTCGGTGGCAGTCTTGATCCCCACGCGTGCTTTCTCCTCCACCGAGGGATGAAGACTCTGGCTGTCAGGATGAGACAGCACAATGAAAGCGCCCTAAAGATCGCCCGGTTTCTGGAGGAGAACCCAGCTGTGGAGCGCGTGAACTATCCAGGACTTGAAAGTCATCCATACCACGAGCGCGCGAGAGAACTTTTCGACGGGTACAGTGGGATGATGAGTTTTGAGCTCTCCGGCGGTCGGGAGGCGGCAAACCGTTTCCTCAAAGCAGTAACGATTCCGATCACCGCTCCGAGTCTTGGCGGCGTGGAAAGTCTCGTAACAATCCCCGCAACAACAGCGCACCTCGGAATGTCAGAGGAAGATAGACTGCAGCTTGGAATTACGGACGGATTGATCAGATTCTCCGTGGGTATAGAGTCGACGGAAGACCTTATCGAAGACTTTGGGCAAGCAATTGAGATTTCGAGTGCTCCGAAGCTCGCACAGGGTTCGCGGATGGACTAGCTGTCTTGAAGGGTCAGAAACTTACCGGGGTTCAAAATATTTTTTGGATCCCACTGTTTTTTCATCATCCTCATTAGTTCTAACACTTCCTTTCCGTTGCTTTTCCGGAGCTGCGCCTCGGCAAAAGGGATCTTCTGTTCGCCTACCCCGTGCTCACCCGTAACTGACCCCCCGACCTCGAAAGCATAGTTGCAAATATCTGCAAAGGCGCGGTCAGCATCTTCCTTCGAGTTTTCGTCATATAGAATGCTCGGGTGGACATTGCCGTCGCCGGCGTGCCCTCCCGTTGGGATCCTTAGTCCATACTTCTTTGAGATTCGCTTGACGAACTGTAGGTAGTCTACAAGCTTATCGATGGGGACTACGACGTCCTCGGTATGTATCGACATGTTAAGCGACTTTAATCCCATATAGTTGAGCATCCTTGCATTGTAAAGGCGCTCCTCGTCTGCCTCGTCTTTAGCTATATAATTACTAGACGACCCGCATTCTGCGCAGATTTTCAAAAGCTCAGCCAGTCTGGAATCTGTTTCTATGAATAGTATTGCTTCGCCCTCGGGTATCCCGAAATCAAAGGCTTCATTCACCGAGTGCATCGTCTCCCGGTCCATGAACTCCAGAAGTATGGGTTGAATCCGGTTTTCTCTGAGCTTCTGGATCGCCCGACCCGCCGACTCCCAGTCGTCGAAAAATACCAGTAGTCGCTTGTGTTCCGGATTTTCTTGGGGCAGGGGCGTTATCTTTACCCATGCCTCGGTGATCAGCCCCAGCGTTCCCTCGCTTCCACACATCAAGTGCACAAAGTCGTATCCAACGCGGTTTTTGGGCAGGGGCTCGCCGAACTTTACGTTCGAGCCATCAGCGAGAATGACGCGGACGGAGAGGACCCAGTCTTTGACCGTGCCATACCTGAAACATTTCATTCCACCTGAATTCTCGGCGATCGCGCCGCCGATTGTGCACCACGGAGTACTTCCAGGGTCAGGGGGAAAGAAAAAGCCGTATTTTTTTAGCTCCTCGTTCAAATCCTCGAGCACGACGCCGGCTTCGACGTGGGCATACCAGTTTACCGTGTCTATCTTTAGGATTTTTTTCATCCTTGTAAAATCGATGACAAGAGCGCCGTGGGCAGAGGAGGCGCCGGTTAGGCTAGTTCCCGCACCACGCGCGACGATCGGGGTCTTTGATTCGTTTGCCTTCCCCACTATCTTTGCGACCTGCTCTGACGACTCTGGGCGGAGAACAAGGAGCGGTTGGGAAGGATACTCTGCCATATCCTTGAGATAGTCCTGGAGCTTTTCTGCTTTGGCTGTCTCGGGCCGGATGATGTTATCCTCGCCTAATAGAGCTGCAAAGTAATCCGAGGATGCGGTAGTCGTCATGGATTCCAACGTTTTATCCGATTGATCTTTTTTGATCTCTCTTTTGGAGATTTCTCAACCCTGGCGCTGGAAGTGTAGGTTTAAGATCCGGCCTTGCGTCATCATCAGCCTTATCCATAGGATGAAGTACATTTCGGTTCCACGCGAGTTCGTTATGTCCCCCAGATCAATGATATTTTTCCAACCGAAATCCCTCAATATCTTCTTCACCTGCTCTTTTGCTCCTTCGTCGTTACCGCAGACAAAAATATCGTGATCTCCATTCGCCAGCCTCTGTGGATTTACCATCAATTCCACTCCGATCGTGTTCAGCGATTTCACCACTTTTGCTTCCGGAAAAGCACGCTGCACCTGCTCGCCTATTGAATCCGTGTTTGATGTCAAAAGGGTGGGAGGCATACCTTTTGAAAAGTCTAGTCCATTCGATACGTCAATTAGCACCTTGCCGTTAAGGTTTTGAGCTCCAGCCATCTTGAGTGCTTCTATCGCGACTCCGCCCGATGTGCAGTTTAACACGATCTCGCCGAAGGAGGCCGCGTCGGCAAAAGTACCCTGGGAAGCTTTTGGCGACTTTGTGCTGTTCACCCAGTCTTTCGCCTTCTTGTTGTCAGCAGATCGAGATCCCATCTTGACATCGTGACCAATCTCAACAAGTTTCGTACCAAGGGTATTCCCCACTATCCCGGTACCGAGAATTCCGATTTGCATGATCTTTTATCGGACAGCTTATTCCGCTAATAAGAGTAGGGTTCTTAGATTTCCGCGGCGAAATGACAACGTCGTTGTTCCAAAGAAAATGTAATATTCTTGCCTTTTACTGTGCAAGTCAAAGTGTTCTGATATCAGATGAAAGCCAACGTTTACAGAGGACCATACAATCTGCAGATTGAAGATAAGCCTAGGCCCAAGATCGAAAAACAAAGCGACGTAATTCTCAAGATAACCGCGACGTGCATCTGCGGTTCTGATCTTCATCTATATCACGGCTTGATTAGTCCCGACTTGCCCGGGCAGACTCTCGGACACGAAAACGTTGGCATCGTCGAAGACGTCGGATCCGCGGTCAATTTTGTGAAAGCGGGTGATCGCGTTGTAGTACCGTTCAACATCAGCTGTGGCTCGTGCGAGTTCTGTCAAACTGGACTGTGGTCGATGTGTGACAATGCAAATCCCTTCAATCCCAAAGGTCCAGGTGCAGCTTTCGGTTATGCAAAGCTTCTCGGTGGATACGATGGTGGTCAGGCTGAGTACTTGCGGGTCCCGTTTGCAGATACCATGTGTCTCCAGATTCCGGACGAGGTTAGAGACGAACAAGCAGTTCTATTGGCAGATATTTTCCCGACCGGTTTCTACGGTTGCGATATTGCCGGAGTAAAGCCGGGCCACATTGTAGCAGTCGGTGGCGCGGGTCCAGTCGGACTTATGGCGCAAATGAGCGCGCTATTGAAGGGAGCGGCACGCGTCTATGCGTTGGACAGGGTCGAAGAACGACTGGAGCTAGCAAGAAAAATTGGGGCAACTCCGATCAACGTGGACAAAGAAGATCCGGTCAAGAGAATAATGGATGATACCAGCGGCTCGGGGGCGGATGCTTGCGTCGAAGCTGTAGGTTACGAAGCTACCGGAAAAGGTACAGTTGCACCTGGAAAGAATGTTGAGCTGAGGCCGCTAGTAGTTCTGGAAACGCTGATGAAAGTTGCAAAGAAGGGCGCAATAATCGGAATGCCTGGACTTTTCGCACCCACACCAAGCGATCCCGAAGGCAGAGTAAGTTTCCCGCTTGGGTACGCATTCACCAAGGAGATTGGTTTCAGAATGGGACAGTGCAACGTGAAA
>JABDCJ010000041.1 GCA_013288145.1 Nitrososphaerota archaeon
CAAATGATGAAATTGTTTCAAAGCGATTTCGAATACAAAGTAAAACTGCAAAAGGAAGGTAAGATCATCGGAGGCGGGCCATTTCTCGATATTGGTGCGCTGTGTTACATTTTAGATGTGCCAAGTGTCGAGGAAATGGGAGAAATTTTCTTCAACGCGCCGCTTAATTTTTGGACCCAGAGAGAGGTCCATCCACTTGGAACTTTTTCAGATACTCTTGATGGAATGAAACAAGGAATGTAGTGTATAGTCGAGATCAGGATTTTTTTCTCTCATGGAGCATGCCAGCATAGCTAGTCTGTAGCGGGAAAATTACAAAAGGTCCGTTACTGCAAATTGAATCATGAATAGAAAAAATCTTGCACCCTCTTCGATCTTCAAGAGTGATGCGTTTGGATTCAGTCAGGGCGTATTGGTTGAAGATGGAAAGAAACAGCTCTTCATATCCGGGCAACTTGCCGCAGATAAGGACGGAAACCTACTTGCCAACGCAGATTTCCGCGAGAAGTGTAAGAAAGCTTTGGAGGGAATCGACGCTGTTCTAAGAGAAGCTGGAGCTACCCGCCATAATATCGTGAAAATAACTGGTTTCGTAACTGAGATGCAAACCAACTTACAGGCCTTCATGGAACTAACAAAGGAATACTTCAACGGCGATTTCGCTGCCTCTACACTTATCGAGGTCAAGGGTCTAGCTTTTCCGGGACAACTCGTTGAAATCGAAGCGTTCGCAATAATCTAGCCCGCGACCAACCTGTTACAGGTTACCCAACAGGCTATTAGTTGATCCGATCCAAGAAATTTTCCATACTTCTCATATATTTGGCACGCTCTTCCCAGAAGGTCAAATGAGAGCTGTTTTCGAAAATCTCGAGCTCAGAACCCCTTATCCCTGCCCGCAACACCTTCTGTACGATTGGCGTAACCTCGTCGTATCGACCGCAGGTCAATAGTGTTGGCGTTTGAATCGAGCCTAGTTTAGGTGTAACATCCCAGTACATCAGATTCCCCAGAAGAGTAAATTCATTTGGGCCCCACATGGTGTGGTAAACTGGTTTGCTGACGTTGTTCAACGCATGACTCACCTCCTTCGGCCACTCGCGAAGTCTGCACACATGTTTCCTATACAGAATGTCGATCGCCCGCAAGTATTCCGGGTTTTCGTAATCGCCCTGATCTTCGTATTTCTCTAACACTAGCTGGATTTCGCGAGGCAACTCGGACTTGAGCCTTAGCATCTCATTGTACACTAGGAGAGTGTTCGAAGCTCCTCCCGCCGATATCAGGCTCTTCAGATTTTGTTGATATTTCAAAGCGTACGCTATCGCGAGAAATCCTCCCCAGCTGGAACCCCATAGATGGAAATTCTTCAGTCTGAATTGTTTCCTAAATTCCTCAAATTCTTCGACGTAATGTTCGACCGTAAAAAGTCCTCTATTCTTCGGTAGCTCAGATTTCCCCACGCCTAACTGATCATAAAATATTACCCGTCTACCTTGCTTTGCCAGGTCTGCCATAGATAGAGTGTAATCATGCGGGACGCCCGGTCCTCCGTGGAGACAAACAATTGTCTCGCCTTTTGATTCGTCCTCTCCGAAAATCTTGTAAAAGAGACTGTGCCCCATAACCTTGAGGTAACCCTCAGATGTCGGCGCCGGCATATTCGTTTTTTCCATTTTCATTTCGCCTACAATATCTGATTCTCGTCGCACTCAAAATAGCTTATAAAAATTAGAAACGAACAAAACAGGTTCTCAATTTCCATCCTTAAGGTATCTGGCATGCCATTCCGGTCCTCTCCAGGAAAGAATCTCTTCGGGCGTGAATCGAATCCACGCTCCCGGAACTTCAGGAAAAGATCCCACGTAACGCTCTGCTTCCCTCTGACCAATGTAATGAATAGTCATTTTCATATTGAGCTCAGGCCAGTTCTTGGGAGGCGGATCAATTTCCACTGCTTTCCCTTTCATCTGTACTCTTGTGTATGGATGGTCATCGGTGTCAATTAGAACCATCACTCTTGAATCTCCTTCTATATTTTCGACCCATTTTGAAGTCATACCACCAAACCCTTTCCGTCCGTTAAACCAAATTACATCTTCGTCCCAAAGATACCATACTGGGTTAACGCAGGGCGAACCATCGCTCGATAGACTGGCGACTTTGGCAATGTTCGGTTTGAGTAGAAACTCGTTCAGCTCCCTTGTTGAAAGTCTAGGCATCTAATTCATCGGCCATTCAGAAAATGTGAGATTTGTCTCTTCAAACGGCATTATTTCTTTCTGCCCTTTTGTGGAGAAAAATGACGATATCGCAATAACGTTCCAGCTCGGTCAGGTCAACTCAAGATTAGATGCGAGGGGTTGCCCCTCAACAGGGTGTGTTACTTGCATAAGGCCTGCGCGATGATCAGGTTCATCTTCTCTGATCGCGCTTGATTAATCCGGGGGTAAGTAACCCCAAACTAGAATTCACTGCAAGGTACGAACAGTCTTCTTCGGACCAACAATTCCTTTAGATTGTTCTTGTTCAAGTGAATTCGCCAGATAGCGAGTTATCTATGAACCTGAGAAATATATCTGAGAGGTTGTTCCTGAAACATATTGCCAGACAGACAGACCATGAGTACCGTCTGAAGCGATAGCGCCTGTAGCAATGTCATTATTTGTTGCCGCCGACCCTGATGGATTGTTCGAAACGTCTATTCCCGGCGCAGTCGACCATGACGATCCGCCGTCTCCACTGTAGGAGATTCGCGAGACCCAAGTCGTAGAACTGAGTTGCTGGCCCCACATAACGTAGACATTTTGACCATCGCTTGTTGCAACCTCAAATGGATAACTGAGAACGCTTCCCGATCCGCTTAGGGAGACAGGAGCATTCCAACTTGCACCACTATTTGCGGACACGTAAATCCAGATGTTTGCTTTGGTAACACCAGGATATTCTTGAATCGCAACGTACGCTTTGCTTCCAAAGGCGGCAACCATAGGATTCCACGAATTGGGAAGCGTCGTCGTCAGAACTTTCGTAGTGAAAGTATTGCCGTTATCATTACTTACCAAAACGTAGATTTTACTAGAGGTACTCTTCGTCTCCCAAGCCGCATAAACATTAGATCCTGAAGCTGCAATCCACGGCTCCGAGTCAGTGCCTATGGATTTGATAACCCATGTCGAGCCTGCGTCATGGCTAATAGCAAAGTGCCCACCATCAGAAACGGCGTAGATATTATTGCCAGAGATCGCAACTTCTGGTTCGTGATTAGATGCGAGCGAAAGTACGCTTCCCCAAGTTGCTCCATTATTTGTGCTAGTTCTTACGTAAGAATGGGTACTGGCTATCCACCCCACGACTATATTGGAACCAGATGAGGCAATCACCGGAGTGAGCGAAGAAGTCGTCGGCGTATTGTCAATAATTACCGGAGTTGAGAAAAGCGCTCCATTATCACTACTAGCCGAAAAGTAAACTTGCATTGGTTTGCCTGACGCAGTACTTTGTGACCAAACGACGTAGATTTCGCTTCCCATAGCTGTGATAATAGGATAATCTGCGGTTCCTCCGGCAAGGCTCAACTTCAAGCCAGTTGACCAGCTTACTCCGTCGTTAGAGCTCATGCTGAAATATACACCTCGACTCTGTTCGGTCCAAGCAACATAGACATTGCTTCGCACGTTGGCAATACTGGGAAATTGTGCTTTACCTGCATCATTGCTGATATTGTGCGAGGCCTGAAAAGATGGTGCAGCACTGAATGCAAAGATCCCAATGGGGGACACACTCAGAATTATAAACGCAAAAGCCAAAGCCATCATTGCAAAGGTAAGTTTCATTCGAGAACGTCCCGTGAATATGTCGCTATCCATTTTTGCTAACTGATCTGGTGTTGGGAAGCATCTCAATTAACCTATGTGCTAGAACATTTCAAATTGAAAAATGCCAGTAGTGCAGTTCAGTGCAAACCATTGCAAACTTCCAGATTTCAGGCCAGCGCTATTGCGTGCGTCGAATACGAATCTAGCAATTCAAAGGACAAGACACGTCATCTTATTCTTACAACATATCGGCTTCTACATCTAAGATCCGAAGTGCGGTTAGCCCGACATACGCAGGGACAGGCACGTATAACGCTTTTTTGATTTAGAATTCGGACCACGTTGGTTTGACTTTGCTGTCCCAATTGTTTTTGGATAGACTCCATTCAATAGCCATATCTTACGGGCGTTTTCAACGACTTGAGATAGACTTGACCCAGATGATATAGGAATCCCAAATGTTCTCGAAATATTTTCGAAGGCTCGAGTCAAAACGATCAGCGAGACGGACAAACCCAACAATTCGGTAAGCGATTGCTCGAATGTCAATGGAGCTCTAGCTACATTCTTCAGTGGCAAGTAATGTCTGTTTTTGAGTTTGAGTCTTACGAGTTCTTTCTGATCTCTGCCGATCGTCGAAAGCGCATTGTCTACGCATTCGAAAATAATCGAATTGAAATCAGAGCTATCCGTTTTTCAGCACCGCCGTTGGGTCGTCGAGAGTGGAAATAACAAAAATAGTTATTTTTCATTTTGTCTGTAATCCAAAATAATAGTAGCACAAGTATTGCAAAGTAGCGTAGACAATCCTTCTATTGGCTACTGATATACCAAATGTATTTCTGACGATAATGTACTTCAACCTAATCTAGGGATTGGTATGATTTTATTGAAAAAATTCCTACTTCCAGATCTAAACACAGGAAAAGTTCGATTTTAACTTCTTAGCTCAAGAAAATACTCTTTCTCTGACGATACCAACAACAGAGAATATTAGAAGCCATTCTGGGCCTCTTAACTTAACGTCAGAAACAAGAAGCAGTTCAATTTCTTGTCTGAATCAGGAGATCTTCCAACAAAAGTCAGCTTTTTGAAGACAAAGAAAATCTCGTTTGTCGGACAGAGAGCAAACGAAAAGAAAAACTACCTTCCGCTTCATCGCAGTTCTTCTTCCAATTCTTGTCTATTCTCTTTTCCGGTTCTCAGTAGGCCCGTTGCTCCCTAGTATTCAAAGTACTTTTTCTATTTCGGTAGCCGTCAGCGGGGCTCTCGTTTCAGCCTCAACAGCAGCAGTCGGAATAGGGACTGGTCTATCGGGTTATCTTGTCTCAAAGATCGGTGAACAGAAAACAGTACTCCTGGGATTGACTATATTCTCGATTGCTCTCGGTGCAAGCGGGCTCTTCAGGAACATCGCATCTTTCGCTCCTTTTTTTGTCCTAAGCGGACTCGGCGGAGGTCTCATGACCACTCCCACTTACTCGATCGCCGCTGGATTGTTTCCGGAGAGAAAGGGAACTGCGATCGGTTTTGTGAGTGCTTCGTATAACTTGGGCGGATTCATAGGACCGACTCTTTCCGGGGTTCTTTTGAATTACGTGGGTTGGCAGTACCCATTTTTCGCCATGGGACTGATCGGTATAGTATTAACCGTCATTTTCCAGTCGGCATTATCAGGGTATACGACACCTCCAAGAGACAAGTCCGTTAACCTTTCCAGAGAGTTCCGGAATCTTATCTTCAATAGGAACATTCTGGTAGTTGCGATCTCGATGATGCTCGCTGATTTCGGCTTCCTCGCTTATGCAACATACACAGTGCAATATTTGGGTGAACGATTCAACCTAAATCAGGCAGAGCTTGTGTCCATCGATCTTTACTTCGGATTAGCGGTCGGAATTGGGAGTATTGGGATAATAACTCTTGGATTTGTATACGACCGGATCGGTGGCAAGATCACCGCCACCATCGGAGGAGGAATTACGGCATTGTTTACATTCCTTCTCTATTCAGCGGTTGATCTCGATCAGGCAATTTTGCTTATGTTTATCGTCGGATTTTTCATGAATTCCTTCTGGGGCATACTCTCTGCGTTAGCGCAAACGAACGTCCCCGAATACAGCCGTGCAAGTGCCGTAAGTTTTGTTCAGTCAGTCGCTTTTGTCGGCGCGGTCCTTGGCCCAATTGCTGCAGCAGGGCTGTTCGGAAGCGTGGTCACTTCCTTTCCCCTCCTCATCACTGTAACACTCCCCTTCATTATTTTTACATTGTTGATCTTAGGAGTCTATTCAACAAATGTAGCTGAAAAATCGCTTAAGAAACGAGAGAAAGTATTCTGAGCGTATGTGCCCTAAAATATTGATTGTCCATTCCTGCGAAGGTTCTAGCTGATAAGTTTCTTCAAACCTTTAGTGTAGGTAGTCGCGGTACAAGAGCGAAGTGGAGTATGCGTGGCATAAAGAAGTAGATCTATCATTTAGGTTTGCGGAATATTACCCCATAAACGATCGAGTCATCAACGGTGACAGAGTTCATAAGATGGGTTTCCAAATGTCGAATTCGCTTTCTTGCCTCAAAAACAACGCTGAGCCGCCTTTCGATTTCCTTATCTTCGGGTTCGGATGGGATTTTCGTAACTGAACACTTTGTATTCGTATTGCTTGGCCACGGATTAACACGAATCTCCACACTCACTTCTACTAGGTCACATATGATGGACGTAGAACAATTCTTGTGCAGTCTCTTTTGATTTCTATCGATTGGTATCTTACTTGGGTTATGAGGATCAGATCACGGTCAGAATATTGAAAACGTTGGGAAAGTAGAATTATCTCAGGAGAATCGAGGGTCTTCAGTAGCAGCCTGACCCTGCTAATGAATAACTACAATTAGCGTTCGCGTTTCAGAAAGTCTAGGACGAGGATTGTCTTGCCTACGCTGAAGGGTGATTCACAAAAGAGTCTTCTGGGTACCTCGATCGGTCATTTTTTGAACGACGGAGCGAATAATCTTTTTCCAGTGGTGTACCCTGTCCTTCTTAGTACTTATCACGTGTCACTGGAGTTCATCGGGATCCTCGCAGCTCTCTATAGCCTTTCTTCTCTTGTTGCAAGTCCATTCATTGGAAGGAGATCCGACTACAACGAAAGTTATCTCCGACTAATCCCGCTCGGATTGATTGTAGTCGCATTTGGAATCCTAGGATTTGTCCTTACGATCGTACTTTTTCCGGTAACTCCAAGTTTCTATCTTGGGCTCGTTCTTTTTACAGTCGTTGCCGGTTTCGGAAGCTCATTCTATCACCCAATCGCCGCGGCAATCCTGAATGAAACGCAGACCCTGGACACAAGGGGACGGGCGATGGGGATTAATGGTTCGATGGGAGGCGTCGGAACGCTTGCCTTTCCTATAATCACAGTGGGACTGATTGTGACATATGGAGTGGGTTCGCTAGCTCTTGTTGCAATTGTTTTCATCTTACTTGCAATCGCGATCTTTTCGATTATGAGAAAAATCAGGGCTCCGGAACATCATCAACCCGAGATCGAGAAGCAATCCCGTGCCGGCATACCACTACGAATCGTTCTTTCATCTGTGCTTGCCCTAACTTTCGCCGGCTTTTTCAGGAGCTCCATGACGCAGGGAGTAATTAGTTTCCTGCCGACCTATTTGACGACTGTGAGTAAGATCCCGTATCAGTACGTCGGTTCAGTGCAGGTTGCCTACTCCTTTTTTGCAATTGTAGGACAGCCGGTTTTTGGTTCCCTTTCGGATCGATATGGTCGCAGGTCGATGATAGGAGTTACACTCGTCGGGTGCATAATCTCAGTTCTGCTCCTTGCCTTGAGTTCGACCAATTTTTGGCTGACGGAATTCAGTCTCGGACTTTTCGGTCTGTTTTCCTACACAGGCTTTCCGCTATTTTTGGGTCTTACCGGTCTGATCGCCCCGAAAGGAGGCGTCACCTTGGCGAACTCCATAGTCTGGGGGTTTGGAATGATTGGAGGCGGGATACTCGGTCCCATCCTCGTCGGTGTTTTATCCGGATCTGGGTTCCTCGGATCACTCGAGCTTTCTTTTCTTTTCCTGTCAGTGGTCGGCGCTATCTCTCTAGCCTTTCTGCCTTTTATTCCGAAAGTGCCAAGAACTGAGGTTATTCGGGCCTAACATTGGCTCACTACGTCAGACCGAAGGATGGGCAGTCCCACGGAACAAATTCACCTACTAATCTAGTGAAGAGACCACACCGGCCAGATACGAAGGCAAACCGTTGTAGGGGTTTGAGCCACTTAGATCTGTTATGTACAAGTAGCCAACGTAGTTTGCGGTATTTTGAATCGTAGATTGATCTGGTATCCCACTGACTCCATAAGCAATGTAAGAAAAGTGAACCTTTCCATAAGAACTCAAGCCATCTACGTCGCTCACCTTTGGCATGTTCTGATTTTCGTATATGCAAAGGTTCGTGAATACACCGACAAGATTTGTACTGACCACTTTGCCCGGATTGCCCATAGTCACTGCGAAATTGAGCTGTTTCGAATAATTTGCGAGAACAGCGTAATAGCGTAAAGTAACGCCGGAGCTGCCCATTTCATCAAAGAAAATGCCGTTTACCCCGTACCAGTTTTTGTAAATGCTCATCTCTCTTTCCACCAAACGAGTACTTCGAGAACCATAACTTGTGTGAACGTATCCGAGTACCGTTATCCCTGCAGCTTGCAGTTGCTTTATTCCTGAAAGATATTTTGAGTCCATCGAAGTCCCCGGACCATTGTTAGGATTGATTACCGCAATGATAGGCACTGAAGGATGGCTCTGCTTGATGCTGATCAATGTTGACCAGCTATCGCTTGTTGGATAAGTGTAGAGGGGAACTACAATTCCCGTCGACCCGGTGGATGCGTGAACTTGTCCAGATGAAATGAATCCCAGATTTAGTGATAGCGCGAGAATAACTGTTACTATAACGATTCCTCTGTTCATTGGTATATTCTCCAATGACAAAGTTCGAAACAATGTTATATGAGCGTTATCGCTGAAATTTTAAGATAAATGTCAGACCTGAAAGTTGACTATAGTAGTCCTATGAATTCAAACCTTTAGTAATGAAGAACTATTGCTTTAGGGCAGTTCCCGATGATCCTCCTCAGGATTCTTCGAGATAGTTTGGATGCTAAGTTAGGTCGATGCCCTAAGTTTTTCCAGGATGTTTGTCGTTACACTCGGCGCAGTAGAGTGGGATCGAAGTTAGTTTCTTCGCAGCCCTTGCTCAACCGTATTTTTTGTCATTTTCGCGAGACGAACATAGAAGGTGAAAGTAAATGTGAATGGAGGCGTATGTTATTATTAAATAATCCATTTGCGGAGCTTCTCGAATCCGACTGACTGCCAGCCAATCGCAGAGCCTTTAACTTGCAGACTTAATTGAATGTCGAAAATCTAAGAGCTACATCTGGTGATTGAACCTTTTTCCGACGGTTTGACTGCAATTTTCTGTACATTACATCTCGTTTCAAGTTCTTTTTTGTTCCGGTGTTTCACTCTTAGATTTAGTGCTGCGCCGAGAGTATAACATGTACACCGATAGGAGAGAGATTACGGTCGTAACGAGTGCGTAAACGAATAGTCCAAATGTGCCATATGAGGCCTCTACTATCCCGCCGGGCAATGCACCGAGACTCCAGAGTGTTGAGTTGATCATGCTGAAGAAACCAAGATATTCTGCCTTCCTATTCTCGGGTGCAATCTTTGTAACCCAGCTGAGCATCGCCGGACTGAGCATGGCGAATCCGGATGAGTAAACTATTCCCGCTGGGATCAGATCAATCCAGTCGCTGGCAACAACGTAAATGATCAAAGAGAAGACTACTATTATCGTACCAAGCACATAGGCACGGATTTCGCCGAGTTTGTCGACTTGACCTCCCAATCGAGTTCCGAGTAGTGCTGTAGTTACCAATCCAGCTATGGCGACGAGGCTTACCTCAAAATTATTGGCATGGAGAATAGCCGCGTAAGTCCCCAAGAACGCGATAACTGCACCTGTTCCGAGAGTGCGAATGGAAGTCGCAACAGAAAATATTGCTAGTCCCTTCATCTCTCGAATCGGTTTCCTAGTGTTTTCTCCTTTCGGAAGATGTTGCTTCGGGACAGCAAGAACCACTAGCAGAATAGTTCCGATCATAAGAAAACCCACCATGTAGAAAATTGCAACCAGTCCAAAAGCCTGAGCAACAGTGCCGGCGATTAGTGTTCCAACTATAGCGCCCGCCGCACCTATGGCATTGACAAATCCATACCCTCTTCCTCTCTGGGCATCCGGCGTAATGTCTGCAATGAATGCTTGTAGTGCGGTCTGTCCGATAGAAAGAAGTGTGTCCGCAATCAAGAAAAAGAGGCTGACTTCTAGAAAGTTTCCGGCAAAAGGAATTGAAATAAAGAAAGGTAGAGATGCTGCCTCAGCTACCATTAGCAGGGTTCGTCGGTCTCCGAGCCTATCTGAAAGACGACCCGCGAGTGGACCGATTAGACTTCCTGAAACATTAGCAATAGAAAATGCGGCTAATCCTTCAGCCACTGTTGCATGATCCACTTGAACGACAAATAATACAAAATATACAGTAAACAGGCTCGATCGGTTGTTAGAAAGTAGCTGGTAGATGGAAAGTACCCACAATGGTCGATTGGACAAGTTGTAATCATGGCTGAACCAGTGAACTCTTTAAACCTCCCATTGAAAATTCGGATAAGCTAAGCTGCTCAAATTCGCTTTTTTCAAAAATCCGTCTACGCCGTCAACTGAAAAAATGATTTTAATCACAGGATCTGTCAGAGATCGGGGAAAGAATTTTTGCGCTTTAGTGCGTGACGAGATATCCTCCGTCCTTCGATTATCGCGCGCAGGGAATATTTTGACCGTTAAACTTGCATCCATCATTGCGCATGTCGTATTAAATGGAGAGATCGACTTTTGAAGTTGGCATCGCAGATTATTATCCTAGAAATTTCATCGTCGATCTAGATGACTGCTGCAATGCTCTCGAAAAGGTTTTCACGAAATAGGCGTTGAGATCTAATGCGCGTTGCCCCTCTCGCGTTAACACGTACAACTTTGGTGCCTTTTCTGATATAGAGGATTTTCTCGTGAGAAACCCGCCTCTGTGAAGGGAATGCAGAAGGGGATAGATCGTGCCGAAGCTCACAGTTATTCCAAAGTACTTTTCGTAGGCTTTCCTTAGGCTATAACCGGTATGGTGGCCATTCTTGATCAGGAAGAGAAGCTCCAGGGGTACTAGATCTCTCCTCGAATCGACTATTAGTTGCTTATTCAAGTGCGTCCGGCGATTTAGAGCAACAGAATTTAAAGCCCCGAGACGCTTTTTCAATTTAGTCTGCCGTCGAAAGAACTAATAACTGACCTTTTTCCAAGCTTATTTTCATTTAGAGGACTTGTTAACGAAGTATCATGCTTTTTTGAACTGAATAGATGTAAGCCTCTTATCAATCCCACGCGCGTGCAAGCATTATTTGACGGATCCATTAGAACCCAGTTAGCTAGCTCCGCCGGAATGATGTGAATTCAATTTGTAGTACACGCAATTCAAGTGTATCATGATGGTTTTATAGTTGCCTTAAAACCGACCCCCCTAGCGCAACCCCACGCGCGTGCGTGAAATCGTAATTCGATGGGTTCCATTGAGAGCCCTCAATTGAAGTATTTGTATTATACAATCTAGCTTGTATTGTACTTATTTTCTGCATTGCTTTACTATTCCAATTTCGGCGCGATCGCGCAGGGAAACACACTTTTCCGTACAGAAGAGTCGTTCAATCTCTGCTTGTGACTCGGTGAGAACGGTCAAATCTAATAGAATACTCATCTGATTTTTACCACATCTGTGAATTGAGCTGCTTTCATTCAGGAGAAACGAATTCTGCAGTGCAAATCAGGAGTCATAAATCCAGTGATTGAATGATGCAGGTCTATCTGATCGGGACAACAACGCGTAGATATTCCCCGAAACGGACACCAGTATTCTTTTTTTCGTCTTTTACCGTCTCAATAACGCGGACGAGTTGTAAAGCACTCAAATTGTTGGCTTTGAAATTCAACCCTTTAGTTCAATTTCCAGGTTGATCAACTCGGTTGAACCAATGTTTTCAATCTCGTGTGTAACTCCTTCAGAATATGATGCGTTTCCCTTTACAAGCTCCCTTGTCGCGGAAGTTCCATCGGGAAAAGTAATCTTCACTTTGGCCGAATTCATTGCGTACGCAACATAAGCGGGATGGGTATGCCGTGGTAATTTTTCACCTGGTGGGATTCTGACTTCGAAGACCTTCACTCTCTCGTTATCGACAAGAACTTTCGTTTGAACCATAAGATAGCACGAAAGTCGTACGCGTATAAAAAACAGTATGCTTCTGGTGGAGTTCGAAAATTTCCCGCGCCGGACGGTTCTAGATTCAAATTATTTTATTGAAGATTTCTTGAACTCACTCACCCCAAATGTTAGAGCACAATAAATACGAGTTATCATTCCTTCATATTGAAAATGTACTTTCTGCTTCCATGACGCTGTACATACCGATGAGATCGAAGCAACATTCTGGGCCTTTTTTTGATGATTTCGTACTTCGATCGATTCGATCTAGGATCAACTAGACACGGAGCGAAACTTCAGACTCTTCAAGCAGCATCAAAAGAGCTTTGGTTTCATCTGATACTTCTCTCTCCATCCAGGTTCTCTCCTCACCGGAGTACCTTGCCAGGAGATTAGGCGTCAACCTTCTCACTATGCCACGGATCTGGTCTGCTTTCTCTCTTGACATGAAGTGAAACGCTTCTGATGATTCAAGGCTCGCAATTACATCCTCGAGCGAGATAACGCCCAGAATTTGATTTCGATCCTTCGGATTTATTACGATGAGTCTTTCGACCTTCTTTTGCGCCATGAGCTTCAAAGCATCCACCATAGTTTCAGACGATCCAATTGTAACTGGTGAAGTATGCATGATCCGAGAGATCGACGTCGCATGGGCATCTAACCCTCCAACGACTAGATGGTGAACAAAGTCGTATCTAGTCGCGATACCCTCGATTCTTCCTCCTTTCGTTACCAAGACACATCCGACGCGGTTGTCCTCCATTTTTAATGAGGCGTCGAACGCAGAGTCGTCGGGCGCACAGGTAATCAATCGTCGGAAGTGAAAGTCGTCCAGTTTCAGCAAACTTTACTTTCTAACCTCTTTGAGAGGCTTTCCGATTGCATTGGACGTTTATATAAGGAATTTCTTCTAATCCCGATACACTTCCTGGCAACATCGGCAACATGTTGCCCTTGTTAATAATCCGAGCGATCCAAAATGGTGATCACGTCCTCCACTGCCATTGGTATCTTTCGAAATTCCTAGCTTCCTCCGGGGCCCATTTCTATTCTTTTTTCAAATACACGCCCTAAAATTAGTCACCAATCTCATGAATTATGAAAAATAAACCGGCCCTTTGAATAGGCTGTGAATGGGCTTTCCATTTCTACTTTGTTATTAGTTTTAGTATAATGTTAGAGATCACCTCCAGAGGATTATCATTCACTCTCTTGATATAATCAGACAAATCAATGTTCGAAACTGACTCTCGCTTTGGCAAATACAAAGAGGATCATGTTGCTCATAGGTACTATAGCGTTGTTCGCATCTGTGTATACTTCAACAGGTACCGTGTCTTTTGGCGCTGCGGGAACGATAACAAAAGTAACTTCTGGTCTTGTGGCGTCCGATCCATTAAACCAGCAGCTGACGATGCAGCAGCTTCAATCGAATAGTTATTGGACCTTCAGTGGCGATGCGCCTGCCGAAGGAGCTCCTTACAACTTTTACGAGAATTCAGCCGGTCTCCACATTGGTGTTCAAGCGGCGAGCCCAGGCACATATGCTGGGTTCTTTGCAGTATCGCCGAACACAAACTTCGTGCTCGCGCATGTTTTGGTTACAGCCCCAGTATCAACAATTCCCCAAGGTACTTTTGAAGCTGGAATTTATGTACAGACTGCAGATGGGAACGTCAACTATGTAACATGCACCTCCGCAACAACATCCGCAGGTACTATCTGGGAGTTAGTTTGGGCAACCGGGAATTCGAACGGCGCGACAAGCTTCACAACTCTGTGGTCATCCGGAACTGGTCAACCACTTACTGAAAACTGCACGATAATCACGAATGGCAATAACTATCTCAAGCTCTATCTAGGTTCGCATCTTGTCTATTCGAGTTCTAGGTTGAGCTTGAAGATGCCCGCTCCGTTTCAGATATATCTTGAACCAGAGACTTCGTATTCAGGACAGGAACTTTATGCCTCTTTCCTGAACTATTATCTTACGAGTGGCGAATACCTGACGATTAATGGTCTACCTTCGAGGGCAACTCACGTGGAACTGATAAACCCAACCAATGGGCAAGTGCTCGCCAGAGCACCTAAGAGTGGAGGTTCGGCAAGAATAGAAATGGGCGGGTTTACATTTCCTTTCACCGCAAAAATCGAGGCGTTGAGTTCTACAGGTGCAGTCATTGCCTCCACCCCGGGTGCGGTCTCGCTATACGGCGGAGACGTCTATTCTGGCTAGTGACATCTCCAAAGTCAGACATTACGCGAAAACTGTGGCCTGAAAGCTACTTAGATTAGCGCATCTTGAACTTGCGGATGTCCGTTGCGACATAGAATATCATCTCTCCTAACTATTCTAAATCCAGAATAGCTCGCTTCCAAAACCGTTGAAAAGATCTGAGATTCATTTGAAGCTTTTCTTTCACAATTATATTGTAATAATTATTCAATTAGCTCAGAATTGTCAGCATGAGATCAATAGTTATTTTGATATTTGTTATGGCAATTGCCCTAACATGTTTCGATAATTGGCAAATTCTCCGGATAATATGAAAGTACTTTCATCTCGACTCTTATACTGGAATAATTTTCCCTTGGGAGCAGGAGTCAAGAATCATCCGAATGAACGATCAAAATCTGAAAGTAAGAAAAGGTCTAATCTTCTGTGTGCTCACCTTCGCAATCTTTGCGGCACTTGGTCTTACACCGCCTGCCGCACACGCAGCCTCAAGCACGGTTACGATCTTGCCAAACAACAGCAGTTATTCTGTCGGAGCAACGATAACCGTCAACGGTACGGTTTCCCCGGCGCCTGCTGTAAACGGAACAAATGTAGCCGTGATCATCCTTTCACCATCTGGAGCGACCGCTGATGCAAACCAGTTCACGATAAACCCGACGACAGGCGCGTACTCGGGGACCTTCGTGACTGGAGGCCCGACTTATTCCACACAGGGCCAGTACAAAATCACAGCAAATTACAATGGAGCAACTCAGAGCGCTACAGTCCAGTACGGAAACGCTACTCAAACAACTTCCAGAGCTGCTAATGGAACAACAATCTCATCTGTGACGACGATAGTTACAAGTATTGTAACAACGATTACTCAAGGCGGCACAACAACAACTGTTCTCAACAATCAACAAGGCACAACAGTAACATCGGTTGTAAACAGTATAACCACTATAGTCTCCAGCATAACGAATGGCGGCAGCAACGGATCTACGGCGCTTGCAGTCGGGGCAGTTGGCGTCATAATCGCAGTTATTGCAGGAGTCCTAGCAGTAATGGCAATGCGCAAAAAATAAGAAAAAAGAAATCATGAAATGAAGATTAAAGATGAATTTTTTACCAATCTTTTTCTTCATTTCATCTTTCTATTTTTTGAAAAGATAGACAACTAAATTCACACATTCTGGAAAAAGATCTCGCCTTTCTCGTTCTCTATAGTGCGAGTGCTCTACTATTCAGAAACAAAATTATATCGTTGCTGCTCGTCTGACAAATTCAAAGATTTGTGCGATCCGTTTCTATCTAGTCTTCTTTTCTCAGGTACTCGGTTAGTCAAGTTGGGAACGAGATATCGACTAGTTAGAAGTAAAATGAGTGCCACAATAAATTGCAAATCATTCACGACTGTAACTATCGAAGGCAATAATCAGTCAGACGCGAATGCTGAAATCTGGGGTAGAAGAGAATTACCTGTTACGAAATGAAGTCAAAAGCTGATTAGCAGCTCGATGAAAGCAGTTCTTACAGGATTCATGTCGAGACGCTTATCCAAAGGAATTGATAATTTTCATCGTAAGATTCAAGGTATCTCGTGTATTTTGAAGCAGATGTCGGAATCGTTCTGTCTAGCTTATTACTCCCTTGCTCTGTGAATATGCCCCTCGATCAATCTTGAAAAAGTTCATCGTATTGTACAAATCAGATCAGGACCCCGAAGAGATGATGAGAAACTCTACGCCGGAACAGATGCAGTCAGGCATGGATATGTGGATGAAGTGGTCAAGTAAAGCAGGGAATGCCGTCGTCGACCTAGGCACTCCTCTTGGAAAGGGAAAGGTCGTAACTAAATCCGGTGTCTCAGATGCACCGATAGGCGTGTCCGGATATTCAATCATACAGGCAGAAAGTATTGAGGCTCTTCTTCCACTGTTGAAAGACCATCCTCACTTCATGTCAACTGGAATGGTGAGCATCGAAGCCTATGAATGCACGCCCATGATGTAGAAGCGAATCTCGCTTCCCTTTTTTTAATCTCAAGGAGATTCTTTACTACCTCCTCAAAACTCGTATCAGGAATCCAACTTACTGCCACCTATTTTCTGATTCATAAAGTCCTAATCTCCCCCAGCTTCGAAGGATGAAATTAGAAGCAAATCGTGAAACTGTTAGACCTGAAGGCGCGACAGCAATCTAGGCAAATTACCGATTACTATCCAAGAAAAAACATTGGCCTGTCGCTTCCCGCGAGTACTTTCGACTATGAGTTTTTGGTGACTGGGAAGAACTTTCCTTACAATCAAAATCAGGTCATCAGGTCATTCATAGATCATGGTGCCATGCTCCTAACTCTTGACGGCAGCATTAACGCCGCCCAGAATAAGTTCGTTCTCAATATTACGTGCAATCTCGAGAAAGCTGACCTGGGGCCGAGAGAGCTCGTAGTTCAATTGCAAAACATGAAGTTTGTCATATCCGCAGAATATGATGAAATCAAGGGCCGGCTATTTGTAAGAAGAATATCGGGAATAACCTTCAATAATAATCAAGAGGCGGTTGCACTTCCTTCCGGTACCCTGATCGCGCTGGGAAACCGGCTGGCAAGAGAAAGTGGCTCAACAGGTACAGCTGCATTATTTCAGCAGGGACGTGAATATGTCCGAAAAATAGTCAGGGAATTAGGAAGTATCCAGAATGACGGGCAAGAACTCGCAATTACCTACTATTACGGAAATCAGGGGGATCTTTCTGAACCCGAACGGATCGAAGGGTATTGCATGAAGTGTCGAAAAATGACTCAAATGATGAATCCACGTCAGATCATTTTTTCGAACAAAACTCAAGCAGTTCAGGGATCGTGCTCGGCCTGTTCAACCAAGGTCTTCAAGATTGGAGCACAATTTTACGGCAAGATAAGAGACAGTTTTCTGCTTGAAAACGTGCAAGCCTATCTTATGGCAGCCGGCTGGGGGACATTTGAACTTCGAACAGCAATTGAGGGACGATATGGAGAGGTCCTGATCTGCGATCCTCCGACGCTGGATGGGGAACTCTCGGCGGGGAACCAATTTCTGGAAGGCATTGCTGGAAGTCTTTTGGAAGTAGCATCGAATAATAGAAACAAGATGTTACTAGTCGGGAAAAATTATGATCCGACTAGAAGAACGCTGATACTGCATTTTGCTGAACATATTCCATTAAGAATCAAAGCCAAGCAACCAGCCACCTCCCCATTAAGTACTAAAAAGCAACGACGAGCGAAGCTGAAAGATAAGAGTGTGGATAAGAAAACAATCACTCCAATTGGAGCAACCGAGGAAATAGATCGAATCATACACGCGCTTGAGAGCATTGAATCTGGTACATCTGGTGGGACAAATGGACCGGTGGACCAGAAATTGCCCGAGGCAGGAGTGATTGTCGAACAGATATCTTCTGAGAATAAGACAGCCTCCTGAATCCACCTGATCATAAACGAGCTCCCGGTAGCTTACCAGTTCGCAGTTCTTGCAAGTGGTATCGGACGAGTTCCTGCGCGGGATAGTTTTGAGTCTATCCACGTTTCAATGAGTCTATCCACGTTTCAATGGACGCGAACAATTCCGAAGTTCCTTAGACCGGCATAGGAAGTTATGATTCTAAGCATCGCCGAGTTCTACAAAATACAGTCGGAAGGAAATATTGGTTCGATTTGACTTCGAGTTAGAGTGTAAGAGCCAAGACTACTCCTAGTGTAGCACTTACAACTACCAATGCTAGCAGACTCAATGCGATCCTAGTCTTGTGGCTCAAATACGAATCAGGGAGAAAATGATCCGGGATTATTACTCTTAAACTCGATCCAAGTGGTTCTACATAGATCTAATATGCGAACTCTTGAGCCTGATTTTGAGCGACGAAATGGTTGAATGCTGGAATAGTCGTGTCACTTTATGATAAATATCTGCAGCGATCCATATTTTGAAAATTCACATCTAGGTTTTTGCGAGTTTTTCATAGTTTGATTTCGGAACTCAAATTAGCATGGAGCGAATTAGAACTATTTGTCAGGTAAAGTTCTTCTTTTCTACACCGAAAGGGAACTCGCCCTAATAGTTGCCGTGGGAGTGTACACAGGATTAATTGATCACCAGATTAATTCGATCTTATTTGCCTTGATCGCACACATCCACTCAATCGTATTGTTTAACGATTACATCCAACATGTGACTGGAGGTCCTCTGTTTGGAGACCTACTTCAGACATGGCTCGAATACGGCGGAGTACTTGCAGCCTGCCTGGTTAGAAAGCCCGCCTCAGGAACGTTCGCACTCACGGTCAACGGATTTTGTCAAGTCTTTGTCTACGGCACGCACGACCCGCACCTCTGGTACGGTCTCGCAGGTTTAGGGGCCGACATAGTGTTTGCATTATTCAAGTACAAAAGATACGATTTCCCGGTGATTTGCCTCGCCGGAATCTTGTCCGGGGTATTCTGGTACTCAATTGTCTGGTTTACCCACGGAATCTACTTGTATCCGGTCTCATTCATCATCTCAGATTTTGGCATTCGAGTCCTCGGGAATGCGGTGGGAGATGGACTCTTAGGAGCAGCAATGGCCTTTGTAATTCTGAAAATTGCTAGCCGTAGATGGAGCGATTCCAGACCCCCAACATTTGAATTAAGCAATTTCTCGAAGTCCTTTTTGGGAACCATTTGTGCCCTTATCCTTGGGTCTGCGATTCTGTCGATAGTTCTCACCTACGATTCACATTCGGTAGAGGAGTTTTTCCAAAGCATCGGCCCGAAGATTGCGGGCGGCATTCCCTACGACGAGGAATACAATCCAGGGTACGTCTTCAGTATTCTCTTGATATTTCTCGTTCTTGTTATCGCGGGGTTCTGGATTCTGAGTTCAAGAGTACCGAGGAACGTTCGCGGGAAAGTTGCTTGATAGAGCGATTAACCTTAAGGTACAGAAATCATCAGTCGGGCATTGTCGTCGAACTTGAATGGTGCGTTCTAGTTTGCGAGGTTCGATCGGTTTGAGTAGTAACTGTAGTTGTTGTGTGTGTCGTATAGTTCGTGAAAGTAGTCGTGTCGGTCAGCGTAGATTGAATCGTATTTGTTGTTGGAACCGTACTTGTTACAGTTGAGACAAGCGTTTCCGTGGTTAATGCTGTCCCTGAAGAGGTAGTTTCTGTTTCGTAAATAGTCTCGTTGATGAGAGAGGTAGACAACGAGGTCATTGTCACCAAGATTGTAGTTCCGGTTGTGACCGTCGTGTAAACTGGAATTGTCCTATTCAAAACAGAAGTAATAGTCGAGAATGAGAATGCAACAGCGGTGGTGGTTGTTCCGTTCACAAAAGTCATCGTATATTGAATCGTTTGAATTAGGGTTTCAGGTATCGTATTCGTTACAAAATTAGTGATGTTTCCAATCTCGGACTGCCCTGTGGAGGAGAAGTTCCCGACTGACTGGGAATAGGAAGTAAAGTTCTCATCGCTGAACGGAAAAAGCGTCCTTTGGACACCAATGACCCCGACAGAAACAACCAAAATGATCGCTATGGAAACCGCCATCATAATTGCTGATCTGTTCACAATTTCTTACCCTGTCCATCCTTTTCTCTAAACCATAAGGGACGATCGACGGAATTCGCAAAGGGTCTCAGCTAAATTTTGCACAAAGTCAAAATTCCTGTGCTTCAGGGTGAAAACAAAATAACGATAGAAACTTTCGGTGGGAAGGTCTTTGCTATCGTTCCCCAAGCTTTCGGACTGTTTGGAAGAATTCGAAAAGATAGTTCGGCGAAAGTGCTGTCTGCCTATTGGCATCAAGCAAAAGTTTCGGCCATCAATTCAAGGTGTCTACTTACAGAAGTAGGTGGTGATTTTTCAGAAGTAAAGAAAAAATTATCGCGTCATAATGGGGTGCGGTGATCGATAATCTTTGCCTTTCAGATATTTTTTCTTCGACTTGGAATCTCGGGATTTTTTAGTGATTCCAAGATCAAAGCGCCTATTCCCAGAGTGAGTCCTATTACTAAGTCATAGCCAGCGTAATAAAATCCATAATCCGGCCTGACTCCTGTAGCAGTCCACAATTGGAATGTGTAAATCGCTTGAAGAGCTCCGGCAACTAACATTCCTATCGAAGGTGAACCAAGAAAAAGAAGCGGGTGTTTCAAAAGCACGTCCTTTACTGTTTTGGAGATCGCAGACTCCGTTTGCGTTACCAGAGATCCTATTTTGTTTATCCAATTTCTGGGAGATCTGGCATTCTCTGAAGAGCTCGTCCCGTAGATTGCAGAACTTATTGGGTACTCCCTTACTTTCAATCCCTGCTGCTTTGCAAACTCAAAAATATCGCTCTCCGGCACTACGCTCGATGTCCCGGCAGGGGTAATCAGCGCAAGAGCTCTCTTTCCATATGCACGAAAAAGAGAAAATGGATCCCCGTCTGAAGATTCTTCATCTGGTAGATGGCCGGAACCAACCGCTATATCACACTCACCGCCCTGAACCTTTTCAAGCAAATTTAGCACATCTCGCAGGTTAAAGTCCATGTCTGGATCTATGATCAGCAGGTTCTCGGAATGTAGCCTTCTTGAGGCTAGAAAGAGAGAAGTTACACTGTCTGACATTCCCAGCGTTCTCGGGTGCTTTATCAGCTTGCATCCTAATGCTCTGGCGATATCTTCCGATGCGTCAGTTGAGAAATCGTCACAGACCACGACATCTGCATCCAAGCTTCGGAGTTCAACTACCACCCTTGCCAAAGATTCCTCGGAATTGTGGACTGGGATCCCAATGACTAGTTTCGATTCCGTTATCTGGTTTGATGAGGTCCTCGATCGAACTCCATGATCTCTCAATAATGTAGCGGAAACCTGTTGACGACGAACTGAATCGCTAGCAAGAGTTGTTTCCGCTGGAACTAGCGAAGAACCCTCATCCGGTAACGAAGAAAGGGACTCGCTATCCTCTCGGAATGCTTTGCGCCAGAAAAATTTGTCGTTGTTGGATTGCGACAAAATGATCGTCGACGAAAGACGAGATCATAAGCCGAAATATCTACCTGCCTACAACTGAATGGATCTGAGATATGGATCTGAGCAGTTTTAAGGACAGCTTTTCAGAGGGATCGACATTCCCGAGCTCGTTTATTGAATCATTTAAGACCTGCTACAGTATTGATGTCAATTACACTCGCCGTCACAAAGAAAAAGAAAATTTGAGAACTGCCTGTATCTAAGGAACGTATCCAACTGAAGATCGAATTGGAATTCTCAAATGTTTTGGATTACTTTGCTTCCCTCGAAATCAAACCTGAATCGATGTTCCCGGAGGCCGTGTCTGGCGAGAGCCGCCCTAATATTCTGACGCCCATCGTCGCAATAGAAGATCAAGAAACCGCCTCCCCCTGCTCCAACGATTTTACCGCCGAGAGCACCATTCTCTCTACCAAGTGAGTACCAAAAATCAATGCTGTTATTGGTCATTCCTGTGGTCACTTCTCGTTTGACAGTCCAATGTTCGTGCAAAAGTTCGCCGAATCTTCTCAGATCTCCCTTTTTTAGAGCATCTCGACTCTCCATCCCGATTCTCTTAATTTCATGCATCTTTTCGAGCGAATCGCTAGCAGTAAGAGATAGTTGTTTCTGTTGTTCGTTCAGAACATCGCTCGCGCTTCTCTTGATTCCCGTATAGAACATCATCAAATTATTTTCGAGCTCAGAGACAATATCCTCTGAAAGATTTAGATCCGTGACAGTTACTTTGCCGCTCCTGTCAATCTCGTAAGATCTGATCCCGCCGAAGCTAGCAACATACTCATCTTGCTTTCCGGAAGGTTCGCCGAGTTTGTTCATGGCTATGTCGCAAGCTTCTTCTGCAATTTCCGCGGGCGTTTTGATGACCCTCTTGTAAGCATAAAGGACGTTTAGTAAACCAACCGTAAAGCTGCCAGAAGATCCTAGTCCCGTGTTTGCGGGAGCATCCGCAAGAGATACGATTTCAATTCCATTCCTGATGTTGAGTAATCTCAAAGCCTCTCGAGCGGATGGATGCTCGATGTAAGCGGGGTCATCTACAATTTCGGTTTTTGAATAACTCAATCGAAGTCCTGGTTCAAAGCGTTTGTTCAAAATAATGTGCATGTATTTATCGATCGAACCAGAAAGGAAAAGACCTCCATACTTTGAATAGTAGGAAGGAAGATCAGTTCCCCCTCCCCCTAAGGGCAATCTGAAGGGAGTTCTAGAGATGATCATATCTTCGGCATCTGGCTTTTTTGCATCCAGCATATATTGATTAACGTCATAATTGCAAAATTGCAATCTCATGCACGCGAAGAGCGGGGCATCTCTAAGATTTTGTCCGCAGATCTAGGCTTCCTCGCCGATCAATTTCCAGTAGCTTGCCCTAAATTACATGTATTATTTCTTAGTTATCTGATTACTTCGTCCCAACTGCCATTTTAGAAAATGTAAGTAGACTAATATCGAATCGAGTCGTCATATTGGTAAAGTACTAGAAAGTTGACGGATTCCAAAGTCGAACATGTCTGTTGACCCTCTTTCATTTTTATTGGACAATTATTCATCAATCATATCATATCACGAGCTCTAGTTCAATTGGCTGAATTGACTAATCGAGCTATTAGAGAAGGCGATACCTGCCCGGTTTGCCGCGGGGGTCTGATGGAGTACGTCAGATACAATTACGATTCGCGAAACTCCAACATGGATGTAGCAATTGAGCACATGGAGCTAAAATGCAATAATCAACAGTGTCCGAAGAGTCGCGGGTAGTCTCCACCAAATGCAGGGGGCAAAAATGAAAGTAGTCGGATTAGAAATTCGGGTTAAGGATTCGCGTACCTGCTCAGAGCGATGACTTATGCTTCAATAGTTCATCCATGAATCAAGGAGGAGTTGAAAAAATGTGCATCCCTTTGCATCGATCCGAAAACTGCACAATAAATCGATGCAAGAAATATTGTACAATACAAGCTAGCTTGTATAATACAAATAGTTCAACTGAGGGCTCTCAATGGAATCCATCAAATTACGTTTTCACGCACGCGCGTGGGGTCGCGCTAGGGGGGTCGGTTTTAAAGCAATTATTTGAATATTAGTTAGTATCGACTGATTACCGGCATCCAACAATTGCTTTAGAGCATTTTGAGGGTGAAGCTTGAGGACATTGTACGTTCTTGATGAAACGACTTCAAACAAGATCAAAGACTGTAAAGACATACCTCCCAATTTGTCTCGAACTCTCTCTGCCAGATTTTCAAGGACCAGTTAGCAACGACTTAGTCGAACCACTATTGAGAAACTTGATCTTTGGACCCCGGATATTCAATCATAGGAGCAAATCTGGAAATCTGCGAAAAATTTCTAGAAGATCTTTCGACTGCCATGGGAAGGACGTTTTTGGAAGTTGTCAGTTTGAAAACATAAGACAAACGGAGTCGATGGATCACATTTCCCATCCACTTTACCAGCGTCAGCTTTCTAGAAAATTAGGTCGATAGCTTCGTGATTGAGGAAAGCCATGCATTTCCTCCGTTCTGATGAATGTTTGTCTCGATCCGAGCTTCATGAATGTAGTTTATTTCCCATCCGTCTGCAAAGGTCTCGTGGATCTCTTTTTTCGAAACTCGTCTCGGTCCGCCCCAGGAAGGCGGTTCGAGATCACTGAAGCAAAGCATAAAGTACTTTCCACCTGGTTGC
>JABDCJ010000042.1 GCA_013288145.1 Nitrososphaerota archaeon
GGCGCAGTTCAAGTATTGAGTCCTTACCGAGTAAAATAATCGACTTTTTTCAAAGATTTTTCTCTAGTCGTTCGCACGCTTTCTCGATGGTTTCCATCTTTTTCGAGAATGTGAACCTAATTTTCTTGTTGCCGTGGTTGCTCTTGTAGTAAAATGAAGATCCGGGCACTACTGCGACACCCACCTCTTCGACAAGTCTCCTAGCAAATTCAACATCGTTCGATTTGGAATCCAGCTCGCTAAAGTCGGACCAGATGTAGTAAGCTCCATCGGGATCGACACAGGAAAAACCGATTGAGCGCAGCGATTTCAAGAGCATCTTCCTTTTCTCGTCATAATCCTTCCGTAGCGTAGTATAGTAGGATTCAGGAAATGACAGGGCTTCCGCGCAGGCTATCTGAAGCGGATGTGGAGCTCCGACGGTCACAAAATCGTGAACCTTTTTGATCGCATTAGTTAGTTCGGCATTGGCGATGATATATCCGACTCGCCATCCGGTCACGCTGTATGTCTTCGAAAATCCGCTAATGGTAACTGTCCTGTCGCGCATAGAGGGTAAGCTTCCGATGCTGATGTGCTCTGCATCTCCGTAGAGGATATACTCGTAGATCTCATCAGTGAAGCAAATGGCGTCATAGTCATCGCAAAGATCTGCGATCAACTCGAGCTCCTTTCTCTTGAATACTTTTCCCGTCGGATTGAGCGGTGAGTTGAGAACCAGCCCTCGAGTATTTGAGTTAAATTCCTTTTTGAGCTCCTCCTCATTTAGAGCAAAATCATTCTCCTGATCAAGCTCGAAATATTTCGGTTTCGCCCCGGAGATTATTGCATCGGGAGCGTAATTTTCATAGTGCGGATCGAAGACTATGAGCTCCTCACCGGGATCGAGGATGGCTAGCTGAGAAGAAACCATCGCTTCCGTAGTACCACAAGTGACAACGATGTTCTTGTCCGGATCGGAATCGATATTGTTGTACTCTTTCGCCTTTTTTGCAATCGCCTGGCGAAGTACAGGCGCGCCCCAGGTGACTGAATACTGATTGTAATCTTGATCGATTGCCTTCGCGGCCGCGATCTTCAATTCATCGGGGCATGCAAAGTCTGGGAAACCTTGTGCAAGGTTTACCGCTCCGTGCTTCGTCGCAAGGCGCGTCATCTCCCGGATGACGGACTCTGTAAACTCTGCCGCTTTTTTTGAGACCTTCACGAAGACCGCGTCGGTTTCCGGCGTGCTTAAAACTTATTCCGACGGCCCTGCTGGCTGTGAGAACTAGAAAAACGGAGTTATTTCGATAGAATTGGCGATCTAGTGAAGCTGAATATCTCTTCGCTCTTCAGCGTGCAGGAATAACAGACAAAAATCGGGCGCGTAATTTTTCTCATCTGATCTCCCCTCATTACAAAAGCACAATCGTCCTCTGAAAGAGCCCTTCCACAGCCAGAACACTTTGCGTCCTGGGCTAAAAGAGCAGTCTCCATTTTTTGCTGCCTAAACGATGTTCATAGGATTGCGCCGGATATTAATTCAGTTAGAATCCATGATTCTGAAGACTGGTACGGAAAACTCGTCTTTTTTCCATGTCTTTTGCAATGGACGCAAGTTTAGTACCATTACTTCACAAGTGGCTTAAGCAAATGAGACGACAATCTTTTCAGATCCGCCGGTTTGAGTGTCAACGAAGACTCTCTCGTTTCAACTCCTGTTCATACTCCAATTCAACAGTTAGGCAGTGTACCGGGCTTTTACCTGAAAACTGGAAGCGTACCTAGACGAGTTTCTGCGTACGAATTCTCGGTAATTGCCCTATTTGCTTGCACCGTCATCCTGAGTGTTACTGATCTACTAACCACATCGATAGCTTTGAACTCTGGGTTGAGAGAAGGAAACATGATGCTTCTCGGTGTTGCATCGTTCTTCAGATTGACGTTCTTTGAGGCGATCGCGGCAACGAAGTTAGGGTTCATTTCGGGCACTGCTCTTCTCGCATTTCTCGGAATCAGGTCGGACATCCATGCGACGAGAAAAATTGTTTTTTCTTCACTGGCAGCGTTCGTAATTCTCCTACTTTTCGTGTCTTTGAATAATCTTGTAATGATAAACCTCTAGCCTTCGGCTCTTGCTGTAGTTCCACTATCGCTCAGCCGTCGACTTAGTTCTGGTGGAACGAGCATCACGATGAAAAAACATTATACTCTCCAATCCTTCCGCTTTTCGCTTCAATGATTTTCAATAACCTTCCTCCGATATCCAGCTTTCGAGGTGGTTGAAACTCGTGACAAATTGATGCGAGCATTTACTATATCGATAATGACGCAAACTGATAGTCGATCCTAATGACCTTACTCCGAATACATTTGGCTAATTGAGGGCTCGCTCATGAACAACATTGTTACGGACAAGGTACAGTTAGTGGCATTCTAGACACACTTTTCCACGACCTAGGGGGATATGTGAAACCAGATCGGAGGGGAAGCTCGTACGTGGTAAGAATTGCACACGCCTTCCGTCGAGGATTCCCCTCCACCAAAATCCGAATCCTATATTCATTGTGGCGTTTTTCGCGCATTTGTCAAGTTTCTTGTAGTACCTTACGGAGCTTCTTGGGAAACCAGAGCGTCTTGCCGCGTATTCTATCGTTAGACCCTCTTGCCAGCACTTTGCAATGATCTCGTTTCGTTTAAAATTGATCGGGGAATTCAATTTTTTTTCCTATGGGAATCTAATAGGACGACTGGGGTTTAAATCGAGATTTTCCTATTGCGGTGTAGAACTACGAAAGTAATCTCGTGAACGATAACAGTCTGCCTCAGGTACCACCTAATAAATTCGTGCTCGGCGTGACATTTTCGATGCACTTTGAAATCATAAGTTCATTGTGGAGGAGTAGCAAGTGACATACCACTTGCAGACTGTAGATCCTACACTTTCGCTGGGAAGTGTTATCCTAGAGTGGCGATACTAATTCAAAAACTAAGATAATACTAAATCTGACAAGCATCGTTCCCCTTTGGGACAGATTTCCGCTACGACCGAGGCGTCTAACCCTTTTCTGTTGACATTATGCGCGCACGCACATCCGCTTTTGATAAGATGCCAACAAAGACCTGCTGGAGAGTTATGATGAACCTTTGGACGTTTTATGCAATAACGCCTGCCCACCTTGTCCTGAAGATCAAGAAACACAAGCTACTCGTGCGCTGAAATCTGTTTGTCATTCGTCGCTCCCTCGCTAGCTCATCGTGAGAGTGTTAATCATGCAGCAGGTTATAGTTTCTACCGCATGCGCTGCACCTCGGCACCTCTGCACGTCTGCACCTCTGCACGTCTGCAGAGCTGCGCCTGCAGCAAATGGAGAGGGGCGGGGCATCCGGTGCGATAGTCGTTGGGAGAAGCTTCTCTAGCACCAGAGAGGCGTTCGCTGACACCGGCAATGAATTGTGTTGAAAGGTAATCTGGTCCACCTCTTAACGAGCGGGGATCGCAACCGAAACGGAGGGTCGACGCAACGAATGAGCACAGTCGGTGACGGGGTAACGAAAACGACAGGTTTCCTGTCTCCCAAACATGAATTTATAGATGACGCTTCAACGAAAATCTCGTTGCCTTCCAACGAAACGCGCCCACACTGGACGAAGAATCTGGTTGGGTGGACGCTTCTCCGTGCTATTTCAGATCGAAGGGAGACGCGATTCCGAGACGGGTTTTTGGCAATCATAAGGGTGCTGCATGTCCTACCACGTAAAGTAAAAGCGCCGCTTCCTCAATTCTCCCTCGGTTTCCTGTTTCCGAGAGCGGATCATTTTCGCGAAAGTTAGCAGCTCGCTATCGCTAATTTGGCGGAACATTTCTGGCGAGTTTACTTTTTGAAATGCAGGAAGTTTGTCTATAGTTACGTTATCGCCGAAGAACGAGTCGATTTTTATAGTGTCCGCGATTTTGCCGCTCTTTCCCAGCGCATACTCTTTCAACGCGCCCCTGATTATCGTTGTAAGATTGGTCTCGTTTCTTTTTGCAATTTGCTCCAGCGCCTCCAGAATTTCTCGGTCAGAGTCGCGGAAGTTTAATGGGAACGTGAACCTAGCTTTTACTTTTGTAGCTGTCGTCAATTCTTGTAAAATTCATCCCTACATGATCGCGCTCGAAGATAGTCCGGCAGGAATGTAATGCATGCAGCATTGCAGCATCGCAAATATTGTTGTGTCCTTGAGGGAATCAAACTTCAATATACAACCCCTTCTTCAAACTTCTACAAGAAGATTAGTGCGGGAAATGTACTTCGGCGCCCAAGCATACTTTTCTTTCTCGAGACGTTTCTTGCCCTTTTCGCAAATTCGCCATACTCCTATGGGGCAGCCGGAACTGCCAGCTGGCTCTGCCTCTCCCCGTAGGGCGAGATTTTTTTTTTGCAAATTTAATGGCACTATCGACCACATTCTTTTGGGAGAGGGGATAAAGTGCTACCAGATCACTTGATGACAATTCCTTGAAAAAATTCTCTTTGAGTTCTTTCAATACCGCATTGGTCCCTACGCCCGTGATGCTCGAGGTTCGCCCGAGACTTGCGAGGATCGCGACCTCTGCGCTCTTCTGGGTCGGATACTTCGCGTCACCGAGCGCATACTTTTTCTTATTGTTCTTTACCTTTACATCCGGAGATTCTACTCTTGATCTAAACTTGGTCTTTCTGCTTTCACTATGCTTTTCGCCGGAACTCGTTAGTTCTTCGGCTCTTTCTACTTTGTCTTGATATTGTAGATCCATTTAACCTCATTCAGATAAGAACCAACGGCACACAAGTGCTAGGAAATAAAAGATGTCGTCTAATAGTTTGGACGGATGGTAGAAAATAGATGATAACACCAGTGAATAATTGGAAGCTCCTACTAGTGTAAATGAAGAAGTTCCGGTAGCTCTAGCTTCGCAGAGAAAGATAGATCTCCGAGCAGCGTGATTTTAAGGAACGAACTACTTTTTCAGACGATAGATCTTAGTTTTACCTGACCATAGCCCGCCGAATAATCGTACTCGACATGGTACAGCTCGGATGGAGGTTTCAACGATCGCATTACCAGCGTCCGATCCAGTTCCTCCAATTTCAGATGAAGATCGCAAGTGTTGTTTAGATCTCTGATTAAGCTAGATCCGAACTTTACAGAGTAAATTGCGAGATCTCCGTTACGTCTGACGAATTCAGTCATGTTTATGCCAAGAGGATCGAGCATCTCTTGACCGACGGAAGTCCGCACCGTGTCCATTCCAACGAAGAATATGCAAGGCCTGTTCTCTTCTCCCTTGATCTCGTGGATTGCGGTCTTGACTCGCTCTGAGGTTTCTTTAATGGATATAGGATCGAGTTTGACAAAACATTCGTCGCTTGCCCCACCAATGTTATACTGGGCAATGCGGAGACTTTTTCTCAAAGTTTCTTCCGGGAAGTAGGGGAGTAGATTTTCCTTTATCGCTTGGGCGGGTCTGTTACCGGCGGGGAGTATGAACATTGCGCATCCATTCGCGATAAAATTCAGTTCAGAAGACATGACCAGAGGAACGTGCCAGGTCGCTCCGATTCTATTGTCCATCTCGATGATGATGTTCGAACCCTTTCTATAGCCACCGCTCAGAAACTCGTCCATGTCTTTGCTTCCTGACGAATACCTGAATCTGGAATTTGGAATCGGCGTGAACTTTGTGGTTGGATACTCTCCTACAAATTTCACCGTTGTCGGATCGAAAATTGTAACCCTTCCGCCTTCCAGAGTGTAAAGCGAAGATCTGTGCGGAATTCTCGTCCCTCTTAGTTTCTTCCAGACCAGCCGCCTAACTCTCATTCCCTCCATCGTGTCGTCCTCGAGCTTTACCACGGCGTCCACAAAGTAGTCCGAGGCGGTCAGCCTTTCTTCCTCACTTACGAAGATCAGCTTTACGTTGTTTGCTTCCGAGATTACCAGGAGTGACTGTTCTGTCTTCATTCTCTCCGTTGCGTCAAGCTTGTTAACAATAGAGTCCCAGGAGTCTAGAACAATCAGAAGCTCTCCGTTGGAGCTTTCTTTTGGTCTTCCCAGTATCGAAATCAAAACGTCTTCTATGGAAGCGAGCCGGTAATCTTCAAACTTGATGCTCTTTGGCTTTTCTCCACCCTCGCTCATCGAGACCGAACTAACGAGCCCGCGCCTCGCAAGCTCGCGTAGCTGAGGATTTTGCTCCATCAGCATGTCGCGAGAAACTCTGGACGAAACATAGACCCCGGAGCCAAAGCCTCCCAAAAGCTCGAGTGCGAGCGTTGTCTTCCCGGTCCCTGGCTCTCCTTTGATCAAAAGAGTTCTGATTTTCGAGCTAAGGAGCGACTTTAACAAAATGTTCTGTGAGACAAAACTGTCATCCGCGGTTGTTTCTTGTGCTCGCATTTCCATTTACAATTTTCACTTTTCTTTTGATTTATTTCGAAAGCCCAACTGGAACGGAAGGTCGCCCTGCCCGAATGAAGAGTCTCATTTTCTCCGCTTCCTTATGTGTGCAAGAATTACCGAGCGTCAAATTTTCGATATAACAATTAAGGGCTACAGATCCGGGTTTCAAATTTCGAGCGGGAAGAATCCTTCGTTTTCGCTGAGTCAATTAACAATAAAATAGACATCTTTTTGCAAGTGAAAACACTATGTTCAGGATGAAAGAGAAACTTGAAGCAGAGTATTCAGCTTTCAACAATGAAAATTGAGAGAACGAGTTCGATCATAATTTGCCAGAAATAGAAGAAAAGAACCGCTGTCCCTGGTCACTTTTCGATCCTCTTTTGACCAAGTACCACGACACAGAGTGGGGAGTTCCAGCTCATCGTGACAACTCTCTCTTTGAATTTCTCACCCTCGAGGGTGCTCAAGCTGGATTGAGCTGGCTTACGGTCCTCAAGAAAAGAGACAATTACCGAATGGCCTTCGCCGGCTTCGATCCAAGCAAAGTTTCACGCTATACTGAAAGCAGGATCAGATCGTTGAAGCAGGATCAAAGCATAATCAGAAATGAGTTGAAGATAAGATCGACAGTTCAGAACGCGAAAAGCATTCTTGCCATAAGCAAAGAACATGGTAGCTTCAACAATTACATCTGGAATTTCGTCGGTGGTAAGCCAGTGAGAAATTCATGGAAATCTCAGACCCAGATGCCTGCAAAGTCCGTCATTTCAGACGCAATGAGCAAAGACCTTAAGAAAAATGGATTCAGTTTTGTCGGATCCACAATCTGTTACTCCTTCATGCAGGCCGTCGGCATGGTAAACGACCACATTGAATCCTGTTTTCGTACTGACGAACTGTAGTATGTTTTCGTACATGTTGTGGTTTCGGCAATATCCTATAGAACATTGAACGAAAAAAGTAGGACAGCCAACCAAAAACGTATGATTAAACCAACCCTTGACCTCTGCTATAATCAGATTACTTTTGCAAACGCAGCAAGACCAGCAGCAACTTTTGAAAATTAGATCGACTTCTGGCCTATCTTTAGATTTCCCGGCTTTTACTTTTGGAGATTGGGGGAGACAGCCTCTGATGCCCCTCCCTTCCCTTCCTCGAAGGAGGACCAGTCCGAGGCGTTCAGTTCGCTCGCAAATGGAGATCGAAGCATCAATTCTGGAATCCTGCAGATCCGCGAACGTTCAGCACTGGGTAATGGTGAAGGCTCGATTGGGTTACGATACGTTCTGGAAACACATGAATTACTTACTTTCCTCCGGTCTAATGGATGAGCGAAACGAGGGCAGCCGCACTCTTTACCAGACAAGCGCAAAAGGACTGGAGCTGCTCGAAAAACTATCCGGAATTGAAAATTTCGTAAGCGGTCTTTAGAAACTCAGTTTCATCCGCAAATCCATCAATGCCGAAATAAGGGATCCGAGCTCCGGCGATTAATGCTCGCTTAGAGAAAATATGCTACACAGCCGAATCGTTGTAAGTGAGGATGCGTCTACCTTTTCTCCCATCATCAAGAATTTCATTTTCGGCAGTTTGCGGAGATAGTTTCGGCATTGTGTTGAGAAATCGGGGTTCAGCCAGAATCGTAGACGATATCTACGGAGTCTTGACATCGCATGAGGCGAGAGAAGTACAGGAAGAGATTCGCGTTTTCCAGGATAATCTTGTTTCCGACTTTGAAATGTGTCTGAGATGAATCTACCAAGCGCTTATCCATATCTGAGCATATCTACTAGTGGACTTTTATCTCACCGCCTAAAAATCTAGGATCCTAAGTGGAGCATCAACAAACTGGATCACAGATTCACTTTTCGGCTTCTGTCGCTTAATGCATAATCGATTTAATTTGCAGAGAAACTTTGCTTGATTCAAGGAAATCTAAAATTGTCATCTGATACATCTTATGATGCAGATACCGTAGCAAGAATGGACGAAATGGCAGAGAACGAAAAGATCGCAGCAATAATGCGAGCTGCAAGGCCGCAGGTCTCCGTCATCGGAGTCGGCGGAGCAGGCTGCAACATTGTTTCGTGGGTCAAGGAGAAAAAAGGTGGAATCTCGGGAGCAAAACTGATCGCTGCAAACACTGATGCAACTCACTTGAGCATCGTCAAAGCAGACAGGAGAATCCTGCTCGGCGAGAAGACAACCCGCGGAATGGGAGCTGGTGGTTATGCAGAGAGAGGCGCAGAAGCAGCTCGCGAATCAATCGAGCAGATCAAGAAAGATACCACTGGTTCTAACATAGTTTACGTTGCAACTGGACTTGGAGGAGGAACCGGAACAGGAGCTTCGTGGGTCATCGCAAGCGCGCTGCGACCGTTCGGTGCTCTAATGATCGGAGTCGTTACTCTTCCGTTCGCAGTTGAAAGATTCAGATTCCAGAGCGCGAAGGATGGACTACAAAAATTGAAGAGCTACTGCGACACAGTCGTTGTTATTGACAACAACCGCCTCGCCAAAGTAGCTGGTGACCTTCCATTGAAGGAAGCACTCGGCGTTGCAAACGAGCTCGTCGGTGAATTCGTGAAAGGAATTACCGAGACAATCACGACAGCCAGTTTGATCAACATCGACTTTGCTGACTTGAGAGCAATCATGGAGAAGCGTGGAATTGCAGCGATCGGAGTAGGTGAAGCTTCCGGCGATTCAAGAGTAGAGCGCGCGGTCCAGATGGCACTCGATGCGCAGCTGTTGGACATCAAAGACTCGACGAAAGCTTTCGGAGTCCTGATCCACGTTTCAGGTGGTGACGACATCACACTGGATGAAGTTACCCAGGCTGGAGAGATGATCACGAGATCACTTCCAGCAAAGGCACGCGTTGTCTGGGGAGCAAGAGTTGATGCATCACTGCAGGGCAAGGTAAGGGTCATGGTCGTTCTCACCGGAGTCGAGAGCACTTTCGCAACTGAAAAGAGCGGCTCAATCTCCAGGATGATTCGATCAAGATCTTAGATCGGAAAAGAGAGAATCCAGGGGACGTCCTCGCGGACGCTCTCCACATTCTTTGTTTTTCATAATGATCCGCGTCGCCCGTTTTCGATTCTCTTCGATAGAGTCGATTCTGCTAGAAAAAAAGAGATGTTTTAGATTTCCAAATGCTTGAGGAGAACAAAGAGGAAAACGGGATGGCGCCATCATCTGCACGTTCACCGGCATGGGAGAGAATCGAGTCCTGGCTCGAGTCTGAAGGGATTTCCTTTGAAACGATTAGTGACTTTAACTCAAACTTCCATATCGCCGCGAACATGAAAAACGTGCAGGTTCACGTTAGCGAGCCGAAGGTCAGGCGCGGTGTACTTGCAGTTCAGGCGGTAGTATCGCTGGACGACCAGCAGGTCTGGAAGGCAGAAAAGATCAGCAAGGTGGATCTGCATACGATCTTCATTTCGCTGTTCGAGAAACTGGATCGCACGGAATACCACTTTATGATGCAGGAGGATTTCTTCTCCAAAAGCTGGCTTCGCATACAGCGGACGCTTTACATCGAGGATCTTACCAGGACCAGACTTCTCTCGGAAATGAAGAATCTTAACTTAAAATTTGTTAACGTGAGCTACGAGTTGAATGAGGCGCTTGATAATGCTCTGAAATCAGGGCAGAAAGAAGAAACGATCTACTCATAGACGCTCCGTTAATTGAAACTAGTTTGTGCTCAAATAGAGGCCCACCCTGAATTCTTTGCAAAAACGATCCAAGTGTTATGTACTTACGCCTTTAGGAAAAAAATCGAAGCAAGTATGATCGGGGAGCTATGCACGTGCCACACGTCAAATGCTAGGGCGCGTTAAATCCCAATGGAGGAAGTATTAGAAAAGTCGAGCCAGTACAGAGATTGGGATAGACTCCGCCGCACAAAGTTCCATCTGTCAAATCTATTTGAACTGGGAATTGATTTGAAGGAGCAGAGATTAGTATGCTGAAGTAGGCACGTTCGCCCGGCGTCAATCCGGTTCCAATAGTGCCAGTCTGCGGGGTTGAGGTCGCTGCAGAAGAAGATGAAGCATTAGTAACTATGGATGGGTTTGGTCCTATCACGCCAGAAAAGAGACCGGCGTTTCCTGGTTGACCTCCTCCGCTGTAGAGAACAGATAGCGTTAGGTTGTAGTTGTATCCGCTACCGAATTGAGTACTTTGGCTACTAACCATGGTGAAATCGACAACTGCGACGTTAAAGTTGCCTGCTTCCACACTATCAATAGCTATGCTATACTTTGATGGAACCGATGTCAGTGTTACAGTTGCCTGAAGGCTGGTGCTACTCCTTGAGGCAGAAATAACACTTTGCGATATGGAAACTGAAAATCCGGACGTGGTTGTTACTTGCGAGGATGTGCTAGTCAATGAGACAAGAGGAAGCGAATATAACGTCACTACAACGATTATCGCTATCAATGCGACGACGCCGATGACGATCGCTAACAAAATCGTTTTGGACCTGCGCCCGAAGAATCTACTTGGTGTATTCGAGGGTGAAGAAGGAAGAGAATATGAAGCAGCTTGTTCCTTTGGGTTCCCGTCGTTGTTGACACTTAATGGCTCGCCACAGCTCGAACAAAACAAACTGGCTCCATCATTAGCTTCGCCACATGTTGGACACTGAATGGTCGCTTTAGCTCAACCTTTGACTTTTGCTTCGAAGAACTGGATTAATAAGCGAAAAAAGCTTGAGTCTCCGTGACCCGCTAAAAGGACTCCGCACCTCCGGCGACGGCAAAGATGGAGCTAGAGGTAACAACAGTCGAGAAGCACAACCTGATAAAAAGTGTTGAGAATCTGAAAATGCAGAGAAATCAGCTACTAGAGATTTAGCTAAGCAAGATAATTCCCTCTCAGTTCTCACACGATTGGCGGAGGCTAAAACGCGGCAGGTGCTGAGCCAAACTGACTGGCGAAAGTTAATCGCGGTTTTTCTCCAAAAATGGTTCTATGAAACAATTTGACAGTTTCGAGACTCATTCTAATCTGAAAGGTTTTCACTCTATAATTTCACATCGTATCTTTCTGCAAGAAATTCTCTGGTTGTGGACAATTTTTCAATTCTTTTCACAACTTAGAGCTTAATGAGCGTGAATAGACGTAAATAATTCGCCCCACGTAATCTCGGACTAATCGGTCTGAATATAGTTGATATCACTAATTACGTCCCGACGAAAAATGCTTGTTGCCCTAACTGTAGCAGCGCTGTTTTCTAGCTCAATGTTCGTTTCTGCGATGTTACTTACGCCATCATTTGGATTCTCAAATGGCCCATTTTCCACTTCCTCCCCCAAAGTTATTCTTCGTCCTTTTCAGACCGCTCCTGGCAAAAATGTGAAAGTAACCGGCATCAACTTTACGCCAAATTCTGCGATCACAATATCATTCGCTGGTGGAAGTATCGGGAGCACTCAATCTAACTCCACGGGAGGCTTTTCCACTCTCTTTGCAGTCCCAATTAGCATTCAAAACGGTCTATATCCGGTTGGCGCTACTGACGCTCTTGGAGTAACAGCACTAGCTGCGTTGAATGTCACGCTTTCTCCGAAGATAGCACTTACCGCAACCAGTCATATTGTGGGAGGATCTGTCTCGATCAGCGGTAGTGGATTCCCGCCGACTTCAAGCGTCCAAGTCTACTTTGGGTCGTTCCTTGAAACAATAACTAGCACCAATGCCACGGGCGGTTTTTCTACGTCCTTCAAAGTCCCAGTAGTACCGAATTCAATTTACATTGTTGAAGCGATCTCAGGAGCTTATTTTAGTACGAAGAGTTTTCCTGTTTCGGCGCACTTGACCGCGACACCTTCAAGTCCGGTCCCTGTGGGATCTACGATTACAGTTTCTGGTACTGGGTTCTCGGCAAACACTCAGGTTTCTTTTAACATGGGAAGCATTATGATAAGTACAAAGGCAACGACTTTGGCGGATGGTACATTCTCGATTGGAATTATAGTTCCTAACGTACCAAAAGGACAACACATTTTGGCTGCATCAGATCAGAGCTATAATACAGCCCAAGTCCGAGTCTCGGTTTCAAACTAGAATGAGAATAACGTATTTAGTTTTCCAGCCAAGGGCCAGTTCATTTCTTGTGAATTCTGCGGTTCACGAATGATTGCCGATGGGTGCTCTCGCGCTATTGCCCGACGCCCCCCTCGTGGTGCATCCTTGCTCCTTCTCCTTCGCCAAGAAGAAACAGGATCAAAACACAGAGACTCAGCCCCCCGTTAGATCAAATGTGTACGCTGTCTCCACACAGCTTAGTTACGCCTGGAAACGCTCAGAATTGGAAACGATAAACGAATTTCATCGAGCCCATGGATGGGGAATTTTTCAAACCTCAGTTCATGATCGGATTATCTACTCTGGCCTAAAATAAATCCCGCACGATAAACAAAATCTGACCTCTAATCATTTGATAACAAATCCTATGATTCTGTTGCAAAGTACACCTGATTATTGAGAGAAGATGTCACATTCACCCATGCAATAACGGCTGTATTCCCAAACGAAGCAATTGATTGCGTTGCGATATCACTTTCTGCCAAGGATTGGCCCAAAGATATTGGAGCTGACCAAGTTGTTCCATTGTTAGTACTTTCAGAAACAACCGACACCCAAGTACTAGTCGATAAGGTGCCTGTCTTTTGATACCAAGCTATGAAAGCATGATTATCAGAAACTGCTACGTTTACTGGCCAAGAATTATCTCGTCCGGCAACTCCTATTGCCACTGGTGCATTCCAGGTGACTCCAGAGTTGTTTGATACGGCCACATACTCTTGTGAATTTGCGGATCCGGGAAAAGTCCTATATGCAATGTATTCATTTGTCCCAGATATTGCCGTCATTGGCGACCATGCATCCGGAGTAGCTGTTGATATCGATTTCTTTGTAAATGATATGCCTGAATTTGTTGATACTTCCGCATTGACTACACTATTATTTCCTTTTGTTTCCCATGCCACTAATACACTTGATCCTGAAGCAGAAACCCATGGTTCTGCACCACCAGAAGCCGAAACATGCGTCCAAGTTGCTCCGTTATCGTGCGTCACTGCAATCGCGGTTGTTGATCTTGACGATGTATCAGCAATCGCGTAAGCACTAGATCCGTAAGCTGCTATCTGTGGTTCAGGCCCCGAGGCATATTGCAAAGGCGTAGTCCATGATAACCCGTTATTAGTCGAAGAAACTACACAAGAATGCGTACCACAGTTATAAGCAATGTACACATCGTTTCCGTAAGATGCAATCGTTGGAGTTATGCTAGCTTGACTCTGATTGTTATCCACAATTATCGGCGTAGAGAATGTTGCCCCATCATCAGAACTAGCCGTAAAATAAATCTGTTGTACACTGTTTAGAGACTGTGACCAAGTAATATACACAAAGCTTCCATTCACTGACATTAACGGAAAATCTGCCGTTCCACCTTTCAAACTAACTCGAATCACTGATCCAAAAGTGATCCCGCCATCAATGCTGTGTCTGAACATAATTCCGTGACTTGCCTCACTCCAAGCCACATAAATATTGTAACCCGCACTCTGAACATTTGGAAATGTAGCATTATTCGCATCGTTGCTCAAATTCACTCCATTTGCAGAGGAAAACCCTGTTACATTATTGGAAAGCATGCCAACTAAAAGTAAAACTACGGCTGCTCCCATCATTCCTTTTACTAAACTTTGATTCACGTCCACCACTCTAATTTTTTATTCGATAACTTCTCTAAGAGAATCTCTTCTCTCAATCTCAAATATCTTTTCATCTATGACTATTTTCGCAAACACCCCGAAGAGAATTCTCTCAAGATCGGCTTACATCAAAGGACAGTTCAAACTTATCTGTTAATTCTCTGAAGGGAGGGAAAAATCAGAGTCGGCTTTTAATTCTCTCACTTTACGACTGGCTAATCACGTTATCAAGTACTTTTTCTCTAAGGAAAAAATGAGGTTCAAAATCGCGTTCCTGAAATGTAAATATTTGCAAATAATCCAAATTGGCGAGTTAGGCAGAAAGGAATGTATCTCCCATTGTCTTCGGCTCTCCTACATTGTGTCTCTTGAGAATCGACCTGAATAGTCTCCATTGCTCCTCGGCTAAGGTGAGCGATTGTGACCCGTTTCTCTGTCACAGTTCGGCATGGCCGGCTATCCTATGGCACTACTAGTCACCTAGAAGTTTCAAGCTGTCGTAGACCACACCCTAAATGCCTTTGATTGTTTTTCCGTTTGAACCTCTTCTTTCACGCGAACTTCGAGTAACGCGAACCATTCGCTCCCAAACACTGTAATAGTGGGCCTTCTCGTTCCCTGATTATTTTCGAGCGGCCGCGTCTGACAGTGCTCAGACATAAGCAAAATCCTCGTATTCCTTTTGAGCACCTTGGATAAAAATATCAAAAACTAACTTTTGTCGTTAATTTGATTAGAGGAGAGCCCTGGTGACATACCATTGAGAAAAGTGAAGACGTGTAACGGGCTTAGTTCTCTTGCATAACTGTCAAGTAAAGTAGCACTAGATCATTCCATTCATCCCCGACAGCAATAGTGTATGTTCCAACAGGAAACTTCTGAATAATCCAGCAATTCGCCTCGGTGTTATAGATCGTAGTCCCATTGTAATATGGGCAATTGTGTGCTGGGATTAAGTAACCATAGATTGGCATGAAAGTATCGGTTCCGCTATTCGATAGTTTCGTCGAATTTGCTAGAAAAGTGAAAGACGGTGCGCTCGACGCTATTGGACATCCTGTTCCCATGTTTGGTTGCCAAAGGTTGAGCGGTGTGGCTTGAGAAATATTTGCTTTTGTGTAAACTCCTAGATACAATGAAGGGATCACTAAACCTCCGCAAGGCGGAGTCTCGTAAGGCATTGCATATTTCCAAATCGAATTCAGTGTAATATTTTTGGAAGTGGGATTTGCAAAATAATATTCAATATTTAGGCCTTGTCCCGATCTTATTGTCGAGTCATTAGTTCTCAACACAAGTTGAAGCGATGAATTCCGATTGCCAGTCTCGGCAGCTGTGGATGAATTCTTCAGAATAATGGGTGTCGAGTAGGTTGTCGAAACCGCAGCGATTGAAGCTGAAGATGTAGAATATTCGACATAAAAACCAGCAACAGCTGCAATCCCAATTACCAGTATGACGGATGCTATGGCAACGCTGGAGATTGCAGATCGAGTGCGGAATAGCATGGGATGATCCCTCGACTTTAACCTGATCCCAACTATTTTTACTATCTGTTTGAATCGGATCAAAGCATCGAAATATGGTGTCGATCAGACGATCCTTCTTTCTTTTCGAGGTGGTTTGTCGAATAGGCCACTCCTTAATTATTGGGGGAAACCAAGTCTCGCCAATAGCTTTTGGGAAATAATGATCGAGGTAATTCATGATATTCCCCTTCGATTCGGCGAAGAAAGATATCATTTTCTGCGATTTTCAACATATACCTCACCTGCAATATGCTCGGAAATGGATATGTCTCACTTTTCGATATAGCACGTTAAATAAAGTCAGAACTTGAAAGCAACGTAACCATGATCGTATCTCAAAACCGGAAGCTGAATCGGCCAATTGTGTTTTCTTTGACCGCTCTTCTAGCTGCTCTTTTCCTTTTCACTTCTGTGCCATCTTTTGTATTCGCAGCGACGCCAACGTTTAGCACCCCCATAAACCTCAGCAATGATACTGCAAAGGCAAGCTCTCCTAACGTGTTCAATGTTGGAACACACGTGTATGTTGTGTGGTCTGAGGGGGGTGGAGGCGTTAGATTTAGAGCAAGCCCAGATGGAGGTGTAACTTGGAGTCCGCCAACTACATCTAGAGCCCTAAAAATTTCAACCGGACTTGGAACTGGACCACTGATTTCGGCAAATGGTTCGAACGTTTATGTGGTATGGAGCCAAAAAGTCAGTACAGTTTCGCAGGCATTTATTGCGACGAGCACTAATTTTGGACTTAGTTTCAATGCGCCAGTACAAATAACGCACACGGTGGGCGGGGGCAATACCGTTGTTGTTGCTAGCTGGGGATCGAACGTCTACGTAGCTTACGACGATCCGTCAACCTCTTTCTCGTATGTCGTGTCTAGCAACAATGCTGGGGCTACTTGGTCAGCCCCGTTTGCGTTTGGTGACTTCCATGAGCCACAGCTCGCTGCTTGGATGAGTAATGCTTACGTTTCTTCCAATCAGGGTCTCGCGACCACTCACAACAATGGTGGCACATGGGTCAATGATTCAGTTCCACCATTCCAGAAACTCCACCCTCCACTCCCGACAACTCAATCAGAGTCTTGGATAGCTGCATGGGGAAACAACGTTTACCAATTCTATGAGACAAAGGGGACCAATTCTCAGGTCAACTATACAGTCAGTACCGACTGGGGCAATACATGGAGTAGTGAAGCAACTCTGAGCAAGACACTGCCAGATTCGTGGGCCCCGATGATAGGTGCATACTTTAACGACGTCTGGGTGGCAGATCATACGTTTCCAGGCGGATCAAAATCGCAGGTTTACGTCTACACATCTACGAACAGTGGAACCACTTTCAGTAGTCCTGTCTCTCTCAGCGGCTCAGGTCATGATACAAGCTTCCCGTTTAACGTTGCCTCTTCTGACGGAGTGAATGTTTTCGTCGCTTGGGCACAGCAATCGAGCTCCAACACATGGGTCTTCAGAGTAGCCTACAGCGGTGACAGTGGAACCACTTGGACCCCGGCCCCAGGAATAAACGTGTCGAATAATCCAAGTGGAACCTCAGCTAGCACCAATAGCGACCTAGCCAATGGAGCTATAGCTTCATTCGGAACTCACTGCTACGCGGTCTACCAGTTCATCACCGGCACGACAAACCAAGTTTACTTCAGTGCTTCGTAGGGAGGAAGGGGAAACCTTTCCCTTTTTTTCTACGTGAGATCTGGTCAATCGTTCGATATCAAAACGGGATATTTCTTTCTCTTCCTTTTTGAAGGACAGTCCGAGGAATAGTTCTAGGTCATAGATTTCTTTTCCGTCTATTTGAGCTTCTTTCTCAGATCTAAACTGGAAAAAGCTCGTGAGAAAATGGTTCTGTCAGCTATTAGGTCGTTTTCCTTAATTTTCTCACCGTCAACTCTCGGTTGCAATTTGATCGGATTTGCGCAAAGTTTTTTCATTGTTTTTTCGGTTGTTAATGATACTTCCCCGATCAAGGACTTTGTATCAATCGAACAGTTTTCTCGAAATGTCACGATTGAGGATAAGGTTACTTACGATTCGAGGGCTCGTTTTTTGATTACAAAGATAAATTCTCGACCTCTGCCTTCAATTGCATATTACGAGCTACAGGAGGAGTAAGAGGTCGAGGACTACCTGATTGTTAAAAAATTCCGCTTTAACTTGTGCAGATGGCAAACATAACGTAACTCCGTGATAAGTGAGATCAAAAGGAGCTGATCTTGCTCGTTTTGCATCTAAATCATCCCCTTTATTACTACTCAGATGAATTGGTAGGATTGATTATCCTCGTTCCAGCTAAGAATTCTGCCATGCTGTTATCTAGCTCTTAATGCGTTTAAAACGACAGAAGCGCCTATCACTTCTTGCCACTGCAACTCCCACAGTGGTCGTTGCTAAAGCCGGGGCATCATTTATTCCGTCCCCCATCATGACAGTCGTTTTGTATTTTCCGGATAGTCTGCGGATGATCTCAACCTTCCGCTCCGGCAGCAGATTTGCTTCTACGTTACTGATGCCAGCTTGTCTCGCAATTGAAAGGACGTTTTCTATATTGTCTCGAGTTAGAAGAACTGTCTCGATGACTCTGAGAGATAAGCCGGTTTATCATCTCTGGTACGCCTAAACGGATTTGATAACTGAAATAGAAGATTCCCGCAACCTTGCCGTTTATTGAGATGTACGCGGACAAACGGCCCTTTGCGAGTGTGCCTGTCACCTTACCCATGAAGAGCAATTGATCAGGGCAAAGCCATACTTAACGCCTGGAAGGAAGTGCTGGTAGACATGGAAATGGAGATAGTGCATGGAGCCGGCGGGTTCCGCGGTCAGACTCACGGTCGCTTTGTCGGTACCGCCGATGAATAAAGGCGAATTCTTCCGTTTGATCCACGATTCTTGTGGTATTTCCCCGTATGAGTTGAAAAAATACTACTCGCCAACCGGGAGCCCAAAAGAGTGCACCCACGCGAGGCTGAATCTTGCCAGAATCATCTGGCTAGGCGATAATGGAGATGTCGAGGTCCTATGAGCTTCCTTGAAGATTCCAGACTGCGCGCGCGCTCGGAGAGCAATTGATCTGCCATGCGATAACTCCGTTCGGTTCGCTATGCTAGAAAGAGGATGTCGAACGCGAGGAAGAATAAAGCCCGGAAAAAGTAGCTCTATACTAAGGGGCCATTTGTGGTGCGCGTGAGGTTTTTTACGAGGGAATTTTGGTAGCGCACGCAATGGTCGAGTGAGGTCAAGCGTGCACTCTGTCCGTTTGCACCACAGTGCGATAAAGTTGCACTCTTTTTTGGAAAATCTCACGCGCATGCGGTGCGTGAGGTGCGTGATGTTACAAATAGGTGAGTGCACCCTTCACCATAGTGGATGCCAGTCAACGATTCTAGTGACAAATTAGGTAACGATATCCGTGCCGCTCAAATTCGTATCGCAGAATAGCATGGACAGCCACCACCGCCAGAACCACAACCATTAGAAACAGAACCAACGGCCGAAATCTCCGACCAAGCCGACCAGGACGACGCGGGAGAAATTGTGGAAACGGCACTGGAAGGCGAAGAGGGGCACCTTACTATCGCAAATCAATGAGAGTTTGACGAATCCATTAAATTACTATTTCACGCACGCGTGGGGTTGCACCAGGGGCCTCGATAGTTGAAGGAATTACTGCGTGAAAAAGAAGTAACTCGGTCTTCTGGTGCGTTGAGTAATGTGAGCATGAAAGTTACAAGAAAGGATTTCACAGAAGAAAAATTCAGAAGACCAGCTTTCAGAATATTTGAACTTGAAAAGGGTACAAAGTAGGCTACGGAGGTTGTGTTGAAACAGTGGTTGTCCAATGTCGGTTTTGGACAGTACACAATGACATAACCCATCGTGTGCTTGAGATCGAAAACGTGTTGAATGATGTGAATCGAGCACCCTCCCTTAACGTAAAACATGTGGCCGCACAGAATAAGGGCGAGAGGGATCTGAGCAAAAACCGTTCGCTAAATTAATGAGAACTTTAGTAAAGACGTAATGGGATAATCAGAAATGAAAAAGGAGGGGAAGCCTCCCTAGAAAAAATGGGGGAGGGAAATTTCCGACAATTTTGTGCCTAAGTGCCGCCGACAGCGTAGGGCTCGGGTGCACCGTTGCTTTGTGCGTTATAGAAGTACCCTGAGAATGGAGTTGGCAGATACGGGAAGGATGTCAGGAATGGTGCAGCCGGTTCGTTCACACCATCGCCTAGCAAGCCCGCGGCAGCAGGCGGAGTGAATTTTGAATTGATCAATGGGTAGATCAATCCCGCTCCAACTTGGAGATAGATGTCTATGACATCGTCCTGTGGTCTTCGACCATTCGGAAAGCCTGCGATGTCAGGAGGGCCTGTTGGAAAGTTGTTGACGATACCAAGGCGGTTTGGAGTGGAGGTGGGCGCAACTGCCATGTTCAGGCGCAGCATGTCTGCAACCGTTGGACCCGTGTAGTTTTGGAACACGGTGAGAACTGATGCCGGAAGACCAGTCAGCAGGACAGCTTCTAGGTCTGACCTAGGATTCATGGGGCCGTTTGGTACTCCAGTAGTTGCGGTCTGAGCTGGCAGCGCTGTTGGATACAGAACTGGCATCAATGCAGCGACCTGGAAGTTGAGATAGTACTGCAGGAATTGTTTGTCATTGTGCGGCTGTTGGCTGTTCCAGTAATCTTTCTGCCCAAGTGGGATGAAGATCTCGTTGATCAGCGGATTGCCCAGTCTGGATACCTGCTTCCACGGACCGACGTGTGATGGAGCGCCGCCTTGAGGGTGCTTTACTGAGACTTCCTGTCTGCTTGAGGCCGACCAGACGCCGATGACTGATTTTTGGTCCAAGACGTTTGTCGGGTTCGAGCCGTCCGAGGTAAGCAGCCTCTTTGAGATCTGGAGCGCGATCGAATGTACGTTGATGTTGACTGTGGTGTCAACGCCCTGGGTAAAGTCCATGTTCGGTCCCGGAATTGAGCTCAAGCTCTGGAAAGGCCGAAGCGTCAGGAGATCGAAGATAGAACCTAGATCAACGGCAAAACCCTCCCCTCTTTGACCCGCAAAGACCAAGGATCCGTCGCTCAGAGTGTTTATTGCATCATTTGCAAGCGCGGTATAGTTGGGCGTAGATCTCGGGCCGATGTTTACCGGTGGACTAGGTAGGTTGCTGCCGAGAACGTGGGTTCCTGATTTGTCAATTCTTGTTACTGTGTAGGTCTGTCTTACGTTCCAGTTCGAGTCTGTTAGAGAGCCGATCGGACCAAGGTTGTAGAGAAAAGTACTCGAGTTGACAACGGTTGTATTGAACCTAAAGTTGTACGTAATGTCAGCAAGTGCATCAGCATCGTTGTCGATGTAGATCGAGTAGACAACGTCGTCGCCGAAGGAGAAGAAGTTCGGACCTCCTGGTGGCAGCTGGAGTGGAATGAAATTTGTGATCAGGGTGACTGTGTCAGATTTGTCCGGACTAACAAACGCGTAAAGATCAGTATTGTCTGCGACCGGGTCAGTTGAAATTCCCGGAGCTTCTCTGTGAGATGTCATTTTCTCTTATCGCACCCCATCTTACTGAATCTTTGCCGCGATGCGCGACGAAATCTCTTTTGCAAGTGTAGAGTCCTGCATTGCTATCTTGCTCTCACCACGATAGACATCAACTGCATCGCCTTGGACGACCAAAATCAATGGATCGGTCGACGCGGCAGCCGATGAAACCGAGCTCGCTGTCTCTGCCTTTTTTGCTGAGGAAGAGGCTTTCATGGCGGAAGCGGATGCTGCAATCTTTGGTATCATGCTGGCACCAGCTGCGATGGCGGCAACCGTTGCTCCAGCGACTGCTGAAACTTTTAGGAAGGATCTTCTTGAAGGCTCCTCGTTAGTAACCCTCTGGTCTCCTTGATCTTCGGACATGGAATCGGCAAAGCATTGCAGTACTATATATCGTAATGCCAGAATCTAGCCCAAAAAATTTGGACAGTTTTTCCTCTTCTGTATCAATTTTGAAAAATAATCTAATGAAAATACACGGAATTAACATGCAGATTTGTGATTTGGGAAAACGCCTAAATACAAAACTGCCTCCTGAGGCTTTTCATGGGCTTCGACGATCCTGTAGTAATAATATTGATTCTAGGTGTAGCGGTACTGTTGTTTGGTGCTGGTCGCATTCCAGCTTTTGCCAGATCCCTTGGTCAGGCAAGAAAAGAATTTGAGAAAGCAACGAAAGGGAGTTTTGAAGAATCTCCAAAAATTCCGACAGTTGCAGCAGCAACAGAAAAAACAATAGGTGGAACTGAAGATCCTCTAATTGAGGCTGCAGAGAAAGAGGGGATTGACACTCACGGTAAAACAAAACAGGAAATTGCGTCTGCACTTTCCTGGAAATTAAGCAAAGTCAGAGAGTAAAGAAAAATACTCTCTGTTATTTTTCTAATTCTTTAGCTCAAGAATTTCTAAGATTGGATCTGCGTTTTCCCCGAGCAATCCGATCCTTTCTAGAGCATAAGGTACTGTTAGCCTTTCGTCAGATGCGTTTTGCGAATCTCCGGCTGATTTCATTTCCAATATAATTCGCGGCGCTGTGATCCGCCACGCCTTAGCGAAGAACTCGAAACAATCCAGTTTTTCGTCCAGCACATCAGTTTCTTCCGAGACCAATTTTGTAACTGCGGCTTTGTAATTTTCGAGATCAATTATAGCGAGCCACAGTCTCTCCATGGTTTTCTCAAGAGGATCAGATTCTAGGAACCTGTTGAGACTCGGCGTTGACGTAATGTCAACGGTCCTCTGAGAGTCTGAGTAAACAATCGAAAGGGAAGCGTGAGAATCGTGTTTGGAAAAGACCACCCGAAGGCGCGATTCTTTTTCAAGATGTTTGAAAATTACAATCAGATTTGTCTCTGACGATTCGGCTGACACTAACGCATACTGGTCGATGCGTTCATAATCCGGCACCTGGTCTCTGCGCAGCCAGGTTTTTCCCAGAGAAATTGGAATCCGGAAGTCTTTCTCAAAAGTTGAAAGGCGAAATTCTTTGCTGAAAACTCGACTTTTCTTCGTGTCATACGAGAACTCGTACTGGATTTCATCGGCGCATCTGTACGAGCCACGTGCCTCGTAAGCTCCATCAACGAGCTTTACGCTTAGTACCTTGTCGAGGATCATAAACGGATTTGTTGCAATGAAAGCTTCGATGCTATGCCGGGTCTTTGTGGACTCTGAGTCGAGCTGGGTGCGAAAATCAGATAGATCTGTTTGGTTTTTTTGATCAACTTTCGCCTTCGTCTGCTCGATCGCTAGGTGCGAGAAACCGCTAATCTGGTTTGAAAGCTCGGTTAAAGTATCCGGGCTTATCTCGCTGGCCAGGGACATTACTAGCGACTCAATTTTAACATTGAGATCGTCGAGATCTCCTAGCCCCTTCCTTGATTTCGCCTCCATTTCCCCGATTTTGCTCTCGAGCTGCTCTTTGTGGTAAGCAAATCTCATCGAATCAGTGAGTGATGAGAAACTTTGTTTGAGTGCTCGGCTGTTTTGCAGCTGTTGTTGCTGCTGTTGGGTTTGCGGGGTAGCCGTAGAAGAGACGAGCTTCCCGTCAGATTGCATAAGCTAACCATTAAATTGGGTTACAGGGTGTAATAAACCATCGGTTTCTCGGAGAACCAATCTCTAAGACGGATCTAGGAGACGAATTCCCACGGTTAATTAATGGCCTTGGCCGCCGGCATTCCTACTCTGGCGTGAGTTGGTGAAGCAGTGATACCCCCCGCTCAGTTAGCGAGTAGAGGGTCTTGTTCCCTTCGTCGAGAGTATTCATCATGCCCAGCGAAACAAGTTGATTCATGTGTTTTCGGAAGGTGTCGTATCCTAGTCGTGCCTTTACCATAATCCAGTGTTGAACTGTCGGAGTCCTGCAAGCCTCGAGGATTGCAACGAGAATGACCTGCTGAGATCTTACTTCGCGGCGCCGTCTCTGGTGAAGCAAAAAGTCGAAACTACCAAAGTTTTGAGTTAAGCTGACGGCAGTTGCCGGCTGAGCAATGCCTA
>JABDCJ010000043.1:0-23108 GCA_013288145.1 Nitrososphaerota archaeon
AACCGTGAGCTGTTTCGAGTTGTCCGAGAGCTCCTGGACTGCCAATGGGTCCGAGCAACTGGAATCCATTGGATTGATCAGTACGCATGAAAAGAGCAATCGTACCGGCTATGATGAAATTTAGAAATGAAAAAAGGAGAAGCCTGCGTACCCAGGCCTTGGTGTACGGAGTTAGTGCACTTGACACCTCGCGAATTATGACTGACTGTCCTTCCACCGCTTGCGGCTGTTCCATTGCTGTCAACCTCTGATTCTTCACAACTCCAATCAAGCGGACTGAGTAACGTTAAACTGGCTCACCATACCGAAATGTCCCCAACCACAAAACTCGAGACAGCGGACGTAGTAGTTACCAGCGACATTGAACTGGTAAATTATACTGTTGTAGAACCCCGGCATGACTTGCACCTGATCCAGAAGCGTTCCATCGGAGGCATACAAACCAAAACTATGCGTTACATCAATGCTTGTAACATTGAATAGCACAATGCTGCCAGATGGAATGAGCATCTCTGCCTGGCACTGCGTTCCCCAGTTAGGAGCAGGAGCAATGCACCACTGGAACTGGAGGGCTTGAACATTCACGATTAAGGTCGGTTTGACGTTTGGATGAGCATATGGGTAGGGGAGGAGTCCGAGAGTGGATGTTGCAAAAACCAGGACGATGGCGAGAACGATTAATGCGTAAATCCACTCTCTTTTGGGCCACGCATACCTCTTATGCTCGTCTGGATGTTTTGTGGAACGGTAAATGGCTACGAGTGCGATTAAAGTTCCCACTCCTATGACCCCTAAAACTAGAGCGAGGAAGTTCGCCCCAAAACCCAGATCTCCCGGGAGGATTGCAAGCTGCAACGAATGAAGCACTTGGGCGAGACCTTGCGGATGTTTCTCGCGCTACAGAGTAATGTTTAAACTTTCTGATAATATATTCCATAAGTTTTGTTTATTCAAGGTCAGAATCTGAACGTGGCGTCAATCGATACTGAGTCACTGCTTGAATAGCTCTGATTCGTGGATCCCCACTTGAGAATAAAGTTCACATTAGCTGTTCCCGATCCAGTCAATTCGTACACGTAACCGCTCCAGCATCCGGGAGTTGATAGTGTCTGGTTCTGATTCGCTCCTAACGGAGCCAGGGTTTCCGCGCATAGGCACAGCGGCTTGCCCGGAACTGCGCGGATGATTGAGGAATTTAGAATCGTCGAGTCAAGAGAGCTGCCGCACCCCTTGATTATGTAGATTGACGCGTTTCCGACGTTTCTTAAACTCACACTGAAAGTGACGTATCCACCACCGCTCTGATTGCGACTGACGATCGCTTGAACAGATTTGACGGAAACCGGATATGCCGGATTAAAGTTGAACATACCGCTAACAGTCTGCGACGAAGCTGTTGTTGAAGAAGCCGTAGCACTAACAACACTCGTTGTGCTCGCTTCAGCGGTTGAAGTAGAAGTAAATGAATTTGTTGAAACTGTCGAGGCCGTCGAGGTCGTAGGTCTAGATTCACAACTGGAGGAATATGTAGAGGTACTTGTATTAGAAAAACTCGTTGTACTCGTTGCATTTTGAGTTCCATAGTTAGTCGCAAAGACGTAAACTCCAGCAGCAGTCAAAGATATCACGACGACCACAAGTGCAATCATTGTGCTACTTTTCAACATCCCGCCCCCGTTTACAGAAATCAGGAGATAAACTTCCGGCGGTGATTAATAGGTCTAGATTTTAGAACACGTTTGAATTTGAAATTTTCGCTGATTTTAGACGTAATACCTGAAATCTCCATAATCTAATGACGTTCTGCCCAGTCAAACTCAAAATTGCATTCGGACTAAAGATTCAATCCGGCCATCATTTTCTTTATCCATTCTACAAGTGTAGAATAGGACTCGATACCCTTTTCCGATAGGGAGATCCTTTCACCCGCCTCGTCCTCTAAGGGTCACTCCTGTAACTAGCTCATGCTCCTCCATCCACTCATGGTATCCGGTAAAGCGAGGGTAGTTGAGTCCAAGAAGCATGTGAACGTTGGTCTTCTTCGTCGGTCCGTTCTTACGGAGTATTTCCAGAAATCTGGCGATTACATACAGATCCGGACGTTCAAGCCGTTTTTCACCCCCTCGTTGAGTAGCTTCGGAAATCATAGGCTCTGGAGATATTGCTTCTTTCCTTGCTCTAACTCGTCCGTCCATCTCTGAAACCTCCCGAGCTCAACATTGTAATCTTTGTAAGCCTCGGACCTTAGGTAATACCACACAAAAAGCCCGGACACTAAGCCCACTAGAATGCTCCACGGGAAAAAGAGAAATGAAGTTGCGATCGTGACTATGGTGAACATTAGGATCCCGTATCCGGCAGCTGCCAGAAACTTGTTTCGCTTTACATCAGGAAAAATCAAGCCCATCGCATCCAGAAGTTTGAGAGTGTTCTCAAAAACCGGATAATCCGGTTTGCCGATTCCATCTCTTAATGATGCGATAAGAGATGAAACTTTGGAATAGCGAGACTTCATTACGCGCTGCACCACGGTAGTGACTATCCACGGTATGGAAGTAATCACAATCAGAAATATTGCGACATTCAGGATAGAATTCCCAAGTACTCCATAGAGACCGCTGAAGATCCCGAAATGATATCGCGTGTCAACCACAGCTAGGATCGGAAGCAGCGACCATTGAAAGATCCCTGCAATGATTCCTCTCCAAATCACCTCTTGTCTCTCTTTTTTCTGGAGAAAATCTGCCCATCTCTGGGAAGTTTCCAGTACGGTATTATAGCCCGAATGGCTTTCGGATTCCACGGCCATTTTATTTCATTTCGGATTCCTCGCGGAGGTTAATTGATAATAAGCCTCGTGTGTTGGCAACACATCTTTATTTCGTCTCTTAGAACTCTCGCGTCGTCTTCCATCACGTCGAGTCTCCTCCGCTTATTCCCATGGCTCAACGTGTAGATATAAGACACAGTTTGAACAAATTCTATTTCTTTCAGCCTACATCGCTTCGTTGTTTGCCGGCGGGTTGCGGGAGGCATCTTTGATGAACAATGCTAGGCCCAATCCAACAAGTGACACCAATGACATCAGGGCAATTGTATCATGAAATCCTCCCACTGCCGCCTTGGTCAGTTCCACCTGAATCGCCGGCGGTAGAGACGATAGGAACGAACTCGAATCACCCAACCCGCTCGGAAGCTGCGAGCGAATTATTCCAGTGATCGCAAGAACCTGTCCGATACGAACCTGTTCCCGTAGCGAGAAAACCGTTGAGAGAAGAGAAACGCCGATCGTACCGCCGAGTCTTTCGAGTATGTTGAACAATGTGTTTCCGTCCGAGACCTCTTCCCGAGGTAAACTTCCGACGGTTGCGAGGAGCAGCGGTTGGATCGTGAGACCGAGGGCAAGGCCGCGGCCGCTCAAAATTGCCGCAGTCACATACACCGAGGTCGAGGTGTTCAGAAAAAGAAGAGCAGCAGTTGTTATAGTGAGAATACCCATGCCTAATCCAACCGTGAACCTCGTTCCTAGCTTCCCCGACAATTTGGAGCTGAAGACAGTCCCCACGCCTGTCACAAGCCCCTGAGGAAGAAGTGCAAGACCGGTTACCAGCGACGACAGTCCTTGAAACGACTCCATGAAAACTGGCAGAAGGAAAAGGACTCCGAATAACACTATCGAGGCAAGAATGCTTATTCCTAGAGATAGGGCAGTCTGCGCGTGGCGAATGAGCTTGATGTTTACGGCTGGATTCTGTCGTTTTAGTGCCCAGATCACATAAGCCGCTAAGAGAAAAAAGCCTACCAGAATGAATGGAAGTGTCTGGATTGAAAGCCAACCAATCAGGGGCGCTTCAGTTGCACCGTATATTGCTAGCACCAATCCGAGCGAAAGCAGAATTGAACCGGGAAAATCAAAAATGATGATTGAAGATCCTTTGTTTTTCTCGTCTAGTTCATGCCTGTAACGTTGAACAGTCAAACCGGCGACAATCCCGATTGGAATATTGATCAAGAATATGCTCGGCCAGCTGAAGAATCCTATCAGAAAACCTCCAAGCGTCGGTCCAAGAGCAGGCGCAAGAAATAGTACCATGCCCAAAAGGGGTGACAGCTGTGCTTCTGAAGATGATTGATTTGATACACCTGGAACAACTCCTTTTCTAAACAGCATGTCCATTGCAACAGGTACGAGGGGAGCACCGAGCGCGCCTTGTAGAACGCGCGTAACAATGAGTGAACTCAAGTTGGGCGATAACGCGCAGAGAAAAGATGATGTCGTAAATCCGACAATGCTCCAAAAATAGACCTTCCTTGCGCCGAACCTTTTCGAAAGAAATGCACTGACCGGGAGAAAGGCGGCCAGGGCGAGCAAATAACCGCTCAATATCCACTGGGCCGACGACAGACTGCTATTGAAACCGGATGAAATGACCGGTAAAGCAATGTTTACGACGCTAGAATCAACCATGGACAGGAAGGGACCGGAAATGAGCCCGAACTGAATGATCGGTTTTAGCACTCCTGATTTCTTTTGTTTTTGATCGAAGCCCTGTCGGTTGTTGGACATGGGACTCGCATAACCTTCGTAATCGCATAAGCCTTATACCCCACCGGTGGGCATCCTTCTAACAGTCGCAATTTTGAGGGAATTGGTATTCGAAATTCTTCTGAGCGGAAGACATCTCCCCAAAGAAGTTCTGGATAATGGGCAGGTACTTCATCTGCTGAGGTTCGATACTGAAGGATATCTCATGATTTGCAAAATGCCCGAATCTGTTTGGGTCGAGAAGAGAAAATCCTTCCCGACCGGTGGACCACGCAAGCTAGTTGTAAAGCCTCTCCCGAATCAAGCTGGAGACTCTGTTTTGCTAAAGGTGTCCGGTTTGTGGCTCGGCGAAGACGAAAAACGTCAACCGGAAAAATCCAAAACCTTCGGCTTTTACAAGTCTCTGGAAAAGCTTCCGCTTTATCCCTTGAAACCGCCAACTATTTCGGGCAATTCAATCAGGCTTGCCGCGGTGGCTGAAAATTCTGAAATCAAGCAGCTACTGAGCCGATTGAAGGAAATGGGCATAGCGTTCAAAGTAATCAAGCTGGATAACTTTGAAGCTAGCAATGACTCTCCACTACTTCAGCTAACGCTCCAACAATTGCGAATTCTAAGGCTCGCGCAGACGCTGGGCTACTACGATATTCCAAGAAAGACCAATACAGAAGATCTTGCAAGGATTGTTGGAATGGACAAGGGAACCGTGGGCGAGCATCTGCGGCGAGCTGAAAAACACGTATTCGAGGACCTGCTCAGCTCGTAGATATGCATCCTTTTAATGACTATGAGGCAGTAGAGCTAACCTGCCTAGATGGTGCAAGCTCAGGGCTTGGTAAGCACCCACAGCTTGACCGAGCGTGAATGTCTTGTCAAGATGTACTTCGAACGGTCCTGATTCGATTAGTTTGTTGAGCTTGGTTACCAAAGCTCGATCTATGTTACCATTGTACCCAAATAGGCGAACAGTCGACGGTGCTTTCGGAGCTGGACGCTGATTTACCCAAGGATGCGCGACGCGCCCTCCTTCGCGCATTAGGGTCAGTGCTTTTTCGGCCGCCTCGCCTGGTGTTGTAATCAGAGCGGCGTCAAAACCATTTGTGGCAAACTCGCGGGCTGAAGCGACAATATCTCCGTTATGTCCATCTACAGCAGCCTCGGCTCCCAACTTTATAGCAAGAGCTACGCCGTCCTTCCCTGAGGCTATGGCAAACACACGGGCGCCGAGTCGCTTACCAAGCTGGATAGCTAAATGCCCCAGGCCACCGCTCGCACCAAAGATCATCAGCTTTTCGTCTTGCTTCAGGCCTAGAGTGTCATCCACCCCTCGCAGTGCGGTTGCTCCGTCTATTAGCAAGGCTCCTGCTTTTTCAGTCGTTATTGTAGAGGGAATCGGGTATGCCTCATTCGCATCCACTGGAGTATATTCGGCGTAAAATCCTGCCTTTGGATTTTTTGCCCAGACGTGACCGTAGACAAGATCGCCAACTCGGAACCCACTAACTTTCTCACCAACTACCACGATTTTACCTGCGCCCTCTGAACCAAGTACCCAAGGGAATTTGGGGTTGCTGATTCCGGACGCCTGAGCAATCATCCCCTGCCGTTCAGCGACATCCCATATGCCAATGCCTGCAGAGTCGACTCTGACCAAGATTTGTTCTGGTTCAGGTTTCGGCACAGGGACATTTCTAACCGAAAGTACCTCGGGACCGCCGAAGCGATCAATTACTACAGCATTCATCTCGTCTTTGTCTGTGCTCATGATAACCATGTAACAATAGTTAATGTCTTAACTATTTATATCTTGACTAACAATATCTTAAACTGTATGTCTCTTAACTAACGATAGTTTAACTATTTATATCTAAAACAACAGTTGATAATTGTATGCCCACTCGAACGGAAACGGTCGAAGCAGATCGGGAGGCCTACGACGGCGTCATTTCGACATTCAAAGTCGTCAGGCACGCTGCTCTGAAAGTGTTCGCCGACGAGGGAATAACGGAATCTCAGCTGCAGGCGCTCGGGCTGCTCGTGGAGAACGGGCCCATGCTAATGAGGAAGATGAGTGATGCCATGCTCGTTACCCCTGCCAATGTCACGGGCATAGTTGACCGGCTGGAGGACAAGAAGCTGGTCAGGAGAACGCCTGGCGAGGGAGACAGAAGGGCGACCATTATCGAAATTACCTCCGAGGGAAAGGCACTGTACGAGAGGGTTGCGAAAAAGAAGGGTTACATGATTCAAAAGGCTCTTGCAAAGTTTACAAAAGAAGAGCTGCTGACTTTGTCCAGACTCCTCGAAAAATTCCAAAGGGAAATGTCTCTCTCTATCGCCTAGCACCAGCGCGTACAAATTTTGTACTTTTTAAATTCCATTTAAACACGAGTTCGAGAAGAATGCTAGTCCAGAGAAACTTGTCATGAAGGCTCGCTTTAACGGCCTAGGTTTTCGAGGATTTTCAAATAGCACTAAGTCAAAGCGTGTCCCAACTCTTATTTTCCAATTTCATAAGATCCCGATCAAATGAGCCTTGTCCCACAGTTAGGGCAGAAGGTAGCTGACTCGACGAGCTGTGTGCCGCAGCTCGGGCAGAACTTCATCCCAGTCTGGGTCATTGAGGGTGGTGGCGGAGGCGGCATTTGACCCGCAGAAATTCTCGCATGGTTGGAGTAGTAGTAGACTACCAATAGTATCGGAAGCAACGGTTCATACAGTGCTGAAAGGATACCGCTCACTACAGGACTAGCAACGCCAAATGGTGCGGCTATTGCAGAAACGATTGCCGTGGAAATTCCGACAATTATTGCAAGAATCAAGTAAACTACGAACGTTTTGAGCCACCTGTGGCCGACGAGTAAACGACTCCTGCTCATACTCTCTGAAAATCCTTTGTTCTCGATGATGAGGACAGGAAAAGCTAGGGAGAACATTATCGCAAGTATTATCCCTGGGATAATTAGAGCGATGAATCCCAAAAAGACTATGATCCCAACGACGATGCTTAATGCCCAGATTGAGAGCAGCCTTGAAGTCGTGAATCTGATTGAGGCCCTCAGATCTGCTTTCCCTTTCTCGGTTTGCTCAGAAGCCAGCTTGATTGCGGTACCCTGAGCAATGGGGAAGAAGACTATGGTCGCGATGAAAATCGCCCCGATGTACACGAAGAAGGCCCCGAAGAACGAGCCGAACCAGCTGGAGACTTGTTGAGGCGTCGCGTTTGGTGGCAAAGTTGGCAGGGGAAAGGCGTGCTGCGCGCAGGCCGTGAGGATCCCGATGATAACCTCCACGACCGCAAAGAGAACGAAGTATTTCAGAAAGTCACGTCGGTATACATCGAAGGTCTTGGAGAAAACCTCGCCGACGTTAGCTCGCGGTTGATACCCTGCTCCGGATTCATTGCCTAATTTCTCGATACTATTCGGATCTCACTCTGATATAAAGCAGAAAATACTATTATCAACGCTTTCATTCTGGTCACACTGGTTTGATAGATTCAAAGATTCGAGAAACATGATCCGAATCTACGAGAGCCGAGTGGAACCCAACTTAAATAATACACATTACCTGCTCAATCTGGAGTTGCCAGTGCATAGACGTTGTCAAGCTCGGAATTGAATCCGTATGAAAATGCGATGAAGCAGCTGCGGACTACGGCTAAATTAATCCGCCTTGAAGACGATATACTCCAGACTCTTTCCCAGCCGAAGAGAATTCTATCAGTATCCATCCCTGTCAGAATGGACAACGGGAAGATCAGAAATTTTCAGGGCTATCGAGTGCAGTTCAGCGACGCGAGAGGTCCATTCAAGGGAGGAATAAGGTATCATCCTGACGTTTCACTCGACGAGGTAAAGGCTCTCGCAACCTGGATGACATGGAAATGTGCAGTTGTGGACATTCCGTACGGAGGAGCAAAAGGCGGTGTAATTTGCGATCCGAAAAACATGTCGCTGGGAGAAAAGGAGCGATTGACAAGGAGATACGCGCATGCGATCTCTGATTTCATTGGTCCGAGAAAAGACATTCCGGCGCCGGACGTTTACACCGATTCTCAAACGATGGCCTGGATACTTGACACTTACAGTCAAATTCATGGGATTCCAGTTCCTGAAGTTGTAACTGGCAAGCCAATTTCTCTGGGTGGTTCGGAGGGCAGAAACAATTCCACCGCGCGGGGTTGCGTCTTCTGCGTGCGAGAAGCAGCTAAAGTTTTGAAACTAGCGTTGAAAGGGGGAACAGCTGCGGTTCAGGGTTATGGCAATGCCGGATCTTGGGCTGCAATATTCCTGCAGGAAATGGGAGTCAAGGTAATCGCAGTCAGTGATTCAAAGGGCGGAATCAGGTCCGATTTAGGTCTCAATGCTTCAAAGGTTCTCGCGCACAAAGAAAAGGTAGGTTCCGTCGTGGGTTACCAAGGTACGAGCGAAATCAGCAACGAGGAGCTATTAGAAATGGATGTGGACATTCTGATCCCTGCTGCATTAGAAAACGCGATCACCGGAAAGAATGCCCCCAATATCAAAGCAAAGATAATCTGCGAAGCGGCAAACGGTCCTACTACTCCTGAAGCTGACGAGATACTTTCGAAGAATAACGTTTTCCTCGTTCCGGACATTCTTGCAAATTCAGGAGGGGTGATGGTAAGCTATCTTGAGTGGGTGCAGAATCTTTCACGCGAGCACTGGACGGAAGAAGAGGTAAACCAGAAGTTAGAGCAAAAGATGGTCATCGGTTTCAATGGCGCCTATGATGCATCCAAAAAATACCGGGTCGGAATGAGAGAAGGGGCACTAGCAGTTGCAATAGGAAGGGTCGCAGATGCGATCCGGTCGCTCGGAATGTGGCCGTGATATTCGATTTTAAAATAAAGAGATCTGAAATTGATAATGGATCGCAACGATGATCCAGATTTTGCGAAAGATTCGAGAATTTCATTTCCAGAATTGAAGATCCTTGCTTCGACCAGGTCGGGTCCAAAATTGATTGAGGAAATATCTTCAGATACCAATATTCCTCCGGCAGAGTGCCGCGATAGGATCGTTGGTCTCATAGATCTAGGGCTGCTTACAGTAGAGCATGATAGCGATCTTTATGGCCACGAACTCTTGAAGGTCAGGTTCGTATCGAGACAGATATAGAGGAACTCGCACAGTCCTATTTCACAACGAGAACACTACAATGCGCGTGATCGATTATGCCAGAAGAAACGCTCCCGGTCAACAATCGCTTAAACCCGCCCAGCCCACGATTTCCAACCACAATCAGATCCACATTGTGAGCAGTTGCATAATTTGTGATCGCTTCTACTGGTGAAGTATCTACGTCCAATATTTCAAAGGATGCATTAACTCCTTCCGCTGTGGCTCTTGATAGCGCCTTATCCATGAACGGCGACATGGCTGCTCGAGCATTCGTTCTAAAATCGTCCAATGCCTCATCCACTCTCCGGCTCATTGTAGGTTCTTGTATCGCTAGAAACCCCGGAAATTGAATAACATTCACCATTGTCAGGGAAGAGGAAAATTCCTTAGAAAGTTTGATAGCAAATTCGACAGCTTTTCCGGAAATTTCAGAACCATCTACCCCGACCAAGATATTTCTTGGCAATTTCCAAGTAGTGGCGGGACTTACGAGAGTAAGAGCCAAGATCTCTGATCGATCAACAAATCCATGGCTGACTGTTTTATTACTTCAGTTTGTTGTCCACCTTTGCGGGTAAGCGAATATTTTGAGACGCATATCGAAAATCTATCCAGATTAATTTTTTACATTCCAATTCAATCTCTACTATGTTCGAGCTCTATGCCCGAAAACGATGGCTGTTCTAAGCTCAAGAACAACTCGAAGAATTGGTAGCTTGATTAAGCTGAGCTTCTCATAACACGCTTATCACGGAGCACAGATGGGGTGGTGCAAAAGAAACTCCTTGCTCGAAGAAAAATCGTTCTTCTTGGAACTATTCCAATTGTAATAATTGTTGCATTTATGGCAGTATACTTGATTCAAAATAATTCGTCGACCACCACTTCTCTCCAGGACGGAATAAACACCGTTATAGTTAACAGTAACACAACAATCATCACATTCGGCGGCACGTACTCTATTCCTACTACCCGCATCGCTAAAATCGTCAATAACACTTGGGAGTTTTCGGTTACGATAACCTCGGGAGTTTATCCTCCAGTTTTGGTATATTCCAACCTGACTTACATTTCTCATAAGAATGCAAGCTATGAAATCACCAATCCAATAGCAACTTTGAGTGTATACAAAGGGGGCGGTAATGGAACAGCCATCTGGTCATGGACTGCTCCGGGTGCTACGTCGCTAGCCAATCTAACTTTTGGGGCATCGTTCAAACCAGGAAACGAGATTCCGTCTGGCGTCTTGCAAGGCGGAGTGAATTACTCCGTAGATGTTTTGCCTAGCTTTCTGACTGAAAAAGGAGTTTTTCTCGGAGACCAGCTTGCGTTGAACGTTTCCTACATTCCTGATTTCCTAGCAAATTATTCGTCATCGCCGTCTTCCAATAATACTTTTACTACCACATTAAGTTCGAATAATGGAGGAGCTTGTAATCATTCAATTACGTTTAACGGCATATTAACTTGCGCAGCTCCCATGAACTATTCAGAGCTATACCAACTGATTTCAAACCCTGGCAACACTTTCACTAACTACGGGAACGGGACGATAACATTAAACATCGGGCACAATCCTTGCACCGTCAGGTACTATTATCTTCCAAATGGCACTAGCGTCAACGAGTATCTGGGAGTAACGAACACCGAGACTTGTGAGTAAAAGAAAATCGAACAGGGCGTTTTGGGAAAAGTTCCTGTTTCGCGATAGATTATATTTGATTTCCATTGCCTTAAATCAAAAATGTACTTTCTGTTCTCATGATACCATAGATACCGTCGAGATCGTTCTACATTCTGGTCCTCTTTTTCTTTCGTCATCCCAGCTAAAATACTGGGAGCACTTTTTCTCCGAAAAGTTTCAGCGACGCTAGCTCGTTCGGTCCGCCGTAGCTTGTATCCATGTACTCAATTCCGACATCGGAAAACTCGGCGACCTGTTGCCGCACCTCTTCCGGCGTCCCGTAGAGCATGAATTCTTTCAACATTCCTGGCGGCATCGATTTCGACATCCCGTCAACGATATTCTTTATCATCTCTCCGTCCTCGCCAATCATCACTCGCGTCAGCTTGGTTTTGAGGATCGAATCATAATCTCTTCCAACCGCCTTGCAGTGCTCGCGCAAGATACCGAGTTTTCTTTTCACGGTTTCCGGCGAACCGAACAGGTTGCACGCATCCCCGTACTTTGCAACTGTCCGTAGGAGCAGCTTCTCACCCGACCCGCCGATCACGATCTTTGGATGCGGCTTTTGAATCGGCTTTGGATTACACAGCGCACTTTCAATCTTGTAGTACTTGCCGTTGAAAGTAGCTCTCTCCTCCGTCCACATCTTCTTTATCACCTGAACCGCCTCCTCCAGCCTTTCAAGCCGCTCCCTCGTAGGTGGAAATGGAACACCGTATCCCCGCGACTCCTGCTTGTTCCATCCTGCTCCTATTCCGAGTATCAGCCTTCCCTTGCTCAAGACATCCAGCGTTGCTCCAATTTTTGCTAGGATCGCAGGATTTCTATAGATGTTACCGGTAACCATCGTTCCGAGCTTTATCTTCGATGTTAGCCCAGCAAGTACAGAAATCGTAGTCCAGCCTTCGAGCATCGGCTCTTCCGGTTTTCCCACAAATTCGATCTGGTAAAAGTGATCCATGACCCAGAACGAATCAAACCCGAGCTGCTCTGCGGTCCTTGCAAGGGTCGTTAGAGTATCAATAATCTGCGCACCTTGTCCGTCGTAAGTAAAGTTGGGATGCTGGATTCCAAATTTCATTTTTCAAAAATCACCCAGAAAAAAAAACTACGAATGTAATAGGAAAATAGTATAGCAATAAAGCAATCTGAGATCAAGTGCAATGTTATAGCTGAGGATCGCACTGTTACTTGCGCAAGACGAAGCCGGTATGTATCATCAATACGTTTGTCTTAAGTACGAATTTCGCACTTCTATCTATCCTAAGATTCCTCAAGAATCCTAAGGCGAATCAAAAACATGACAGCACATCGCGCACCGTTGAAAGAAGGAGACACGGTATATGTTTTCGACAAAAAAGTCCGTGGCAAGGTTCTGGGGCGACTAAAGTACCTCGTCTTGCTCGAAATCGAGGGGACTCACGAAAAACTAATGGAGCACCGCGGCGACCTTAAGCTAATCCATCCGAAGATCTAGATCTTCGCCGATTCCAGCGTTTCCTTGATCCAGTCAACAAATCTGTTGTAGGCGTCGATCCCTTTCGGGGTTAGAGCGATCCTCTCACCGTTCTCTTCGTCAGTTGTTTCCGCGACGAGCTGGTGCTGGAGCATCCAGTCGAGGTACTCCGTGAACCGTGGATAATTAACACCAAGCAGCATCTGGATGTTTGTCTTTTTCATTGCAGATCCATTGCGGTGCAATATATCTAGAAATCTTGCTACCACATAGAGATCTGGTCTCTCCAACCTGCAAATCCCCTACAGAGTTTGCATGAACTCGTTCTTCCGTCGCTCGAAGAGCTGCTTTTGCTCTTGGAATCGCGCAATCTCGCGATCGTAGTCCTTGTTCATCTCATACCTGAAGTACAGCCACACCAGAACTCCGATGAGAATCGCAAACGGAAGCTTCGCGGGAATTATCGTGATTACAAACGCGAGTATTCCGAAAAGGAAAGAGTCCTGGTTTCGCTTCCTCACAACCTCCGGCACCAACGCTAGAATTTTTTCAGCCAGAGGGAGCATGTCGGCACTGATCGGTCCTTGATTCTGAGCATTCTGCAGTTCCTTCTTTATCTGCGAAATCAAGCTAGCCAGCTCATCCAGACTTTTGTCCTGCTTGCGTCCCTGCACCATGTACGATGCGACGCCGCTGAAGATCGCAATGATGCCAGCGGCCAAAAGTACGATAAGAAAGATCACGCGATGCTGGATGAAAAACCCAATCGAGTATTCGGACAAAATGTAACCGAGCGCAACTGCAACAGACCCCACGAAAACGAGCAGCGTCGTGAGTATGGCGCCGGCGAGTTTCACCTGTTTTCGGCGGCGTCTTAGTTTAACGAGCCATTTTTCGGATATATCGATTATCGAATCGATATTTGACTTGATCTCTTGACCGTCGGAAGCATGTGAAGGCTCCATCTTTTGCTCATAGACTGCGTAAATTGCCTAAAAGAATAACGTGTCAAGAGTACGCTTTTTCTGAAATCAAGATTTAATCTGCTATCTTTTAGAGCAATCTTTGCCGGCCCGTAAACACTATGCAGACAAAATCTCTTTCAGCTGCGCCGGCGAAATGTTCGACCCGCTTGTAACTACTGCGACCTTCTTTCCCTTGAATTTCTCCTTTGATTTGATCAAACCGGCGAGCGGAGCAGATCCTGCTGCTTCTACAAGATTATGTGTTTTCTCGATGAGCAGATAGATTGCTTTCTTGATCTCATCGTCAGAGACAAGTACGAAATCGCTCAAACCGGATCTCAATATGTTTTGAGTGAGCTCAAATCCAACGCGAGTAGCCAGTCCTTCGGCAAACGTCGCCATATTGTCCGAGACCAGCCGTCCCTCCTTCCAGGAAAGGTAAGCTGCAGGCGCAGCAGCTGCTTGAACGCCGATTACCTGAGTCTTTGGATTGATCGCCTTTGCAACTATGCACGCGCCCGATGCCATGCTTCCTCCCCCCACTGGCAGAAAGATTGCATCAACGTCCGGGAGATCTTCAAAGATCTCAAGTGAAAGCGTACCGACGCCCGCAATCAATAGCGGCTCGTTTGCCGAGTGGACGTACCGGATATCCTGCTCTAAAGCTACTCTTTCAGCAAACTCACGTGCCTCATCGAAATCCTTTCCGTACAGAATGACGCTCGCACCCAGTCTCTTTGTTGCCTCGACTTTGAGCGGGTTTGCATTTGCCGGCATCACGATCGTAGCTTTCGTTCCAAAAATTCGGGAGGAATAAGCTATGGATTGCGCATGGTTTCCAGTCGAAGCACTGATTACACCCTTTCGTCTTTCATCCTCTGGAAGCTGGGAAATGAGGTTCATCCCGCCGCGGATCTTGAATGCATTAGTAGGCAGGTGGTTTTCGTGTTTGACGTAAACTTCTGCGGAGACTAGTTCTCCCAAGCTGTCGTATTTGATCAACGGCGTCCTAGGGAGGTAAGGCTTGATTCTTTTCTTTGCATCCAGAACGTCCGCAAGTGTCGGGATTTCCATATTCTTAACCAAAAAGAGACTCTTCCATCCATTTTCTGAATTGATGGCTCAATAACATTTTTTCTATGATGCTACAGCAGCGGGTTGACGTGCCGGTCTATCGGGATCTCGATTAGCGAGGACTTGCCGGATTGGATTACCTCTTTCACTTGAGGCACGATCTGGTCCGGATCAAGGATTTTCTGAAATCCCACGCCGTAGCCTTTCGCTAGACCTTCGAAATCGATCCCTGGGACATCCAACCCAGGCAGCCCTTCCTCGTGCAGGAACATTCCAAAGGACTTTAAGATCGCGTACTCGCTGTTGTTCAGGACGATGAAAGTGACGGGCGCATTATAGCGTGCCGCACTCCAAAGCGATTGAATCGAATATTGTGCGGCGCCGTCGCCCACTATTGCCACGACGGGTCGCTCGGTCTGAGCTAGCGAGGCCCCAACTGCAGCCGGCATCGCAAAACCCAGCCCGCCGCTCGCGGTGATAAAATGACTCTTCGGCCTAGAAATGTCAAGACGCGAGTACCTCTCGGACGTGGGTGCTTCGTGAAAGATCACAGCGTCGGAAGGAATCGCCAGTGCCAGCATTTGTTCCACGTATTCGCTCGTAGGAGGAACCGATGGCTTGGCTTTCTCGCGCAAGACATTTTGGCGCGGTATTGCCTCTCTCAGTTTCACCAGAGGAATCAATTGCTTCAACGCCAGCGAAACGTCGCCAACTGCACTCGTGCCGGTTACTGCCCGGGATGCCATTTCAGGATCGTTTGTAATCTGGAAAAGGTGCGTCCCTTCCTTGATCGCGAGCCCCGGAACGTAGGGGTAGTAGAGAAAAACCGAGGTGCCGATCGCAAGGACCACATCGTAAGGCGATAGTCTGTCGCTGATCGGTTTCATAGCTGCAGGCAGGCTCCCGCGGAAGAGTTCGTGCCTTGAGGGGAAGCTCCACCGGTATGGAATGGGTGGAAGGAAGACGTCACTCTTCAAAAGTTCGGCGAGCTTAACTAGATCCGACATTGAGCCGCTCGCGTCAACCTGCTCGCCGGCAATTAGAGCGATCCTGTTTGCATTAGTAAGCGCATCAGCAATTTCTTTGATTGCAACGGGATCCGGCGCAGTCTTGTAGCTAATCATCCTTACTTCGACCGGTGGGCATTCGTCTTCCAGCCCGTCCATCGGGATCGAGACAAAAACCGGTCCCTTGGGTTCGGACATTGCAACGTGAAAAGCCCTCTCGATGGCTTGAGGCACATCGACTGATCTATGCGGCTCGACGCTCCACTTTACATACGGTTTTACAAAATCCACCTGCCGTCCCCAAAGAAATGGTTCCGCCAATATCTGTCTCCGGTCCTGCTGCCCGGCTGTGATGATTAGCGGCGCCTGTGCGTGCCAAGCCGTGACGATTGCTCCCATGGCATTCCCGACGCCGGCGGCGGTGTGTAGATTCACGACCGCAGCATTATCACTTTGAAACGAATAACCCACAGCCATCGCAAGGACGGAAGCTTCCTGTAATCCCAGAATGTAGCTAAAGTCGCCGTGAAAATTTTCGAGCAAAGGTAGCTCCGTAGAACCGGGGTTACCAAAAATCACGAAGAGTCCATGAGCTCTGAAGATCTGGAAGATCCGCTCCCTGACGCTGGTCATGCCCGTTTCAGGAAGCCGGCTTTCTTGCGATAAAGATAGTGGAAGCGTTCAGCAGATCCCTGTCAGAAAAAAACTGACGGGTTCACTGCCAAAGTCTAGCTTACTACTTTCCTGAAGAGATACAGTGTAGCGGTCATTGTGAGGACTGCAATCAGTGCGATAACGCCGATTGAGGACAGCACTGCACTTGTTGAAAAGTAACCGGGCAGCGACAGATCTCTCACTGCGTCCACTGCATAGCTTATCGGATTTACCTTTGAAACGTCCTGCATCCACACCGGCATGAAACTGACCGGAACTAGTGCGGTACTCATGAAGAGCAGCGGGAAAGTCAAGAAACCTCCAATGCCAAAGACTGTTTCCGCGCTCCTCGTCCTCATACCTAGAGCAAGCGAGATTCCAGACCACGCAAGTCCGAAAAAGGCGATGATGAATAGCATCAACAAGATTCCGGGGAGCCCGGTAGCGACCCTAAACCCTAGGGCATAGGCGAGAGCAAGTATGATCACAGATTGCACGGTCACCCTGAAAGCATCGCTGGATAGTCTTCCGAGCAAAATAGCCGGTCTGCTTACTTGTGTAACGAGCATCTTTTGGAGGAACCCATAGTTGAGATCGTCGACAATAGACGTTCCTGCTTGGAGCGCGCTACTAAACGCGTTCTGTAAGAGTATACCTGCCGCCGCGTACTGGAGGTAGCTCACTCCCGGTGGAAAGCCTGGAAGCAAATTGAAAGAGTGGAACAGCTGGGTGAACAGGACGAGAAAGATGATCGGCTGGAATAGAGAGAAAAAGATCAGAATTGGATTTCTGACGAGCTTCTTCAGTGCCCTAACTGCTAGGTTCTGGGTATCGAATAACAGAGTCATTTTTCTTCGCCTTACCTCCGTCCAAACATCGAAGGTGCAGTCTTTTGAAGCTCCTCGACCCTGATCCTCTTCCCGGTGTGTTTCAGGAATACATCGTCAAGAGTTGGTGTCGAGAGGTTTATCGAAACAAGTTTAATGTCGGTCTTATCAAACGCCCTAACTAAATCTGGAATAAAGTATCCTCCATTCTTTGCATATATAGTGAGCCCGTCACCCGAGTCGATGGTATTTGAGACGTTGGGGAGATTCTGAATGATCTCCCTTGCTTTCGCTCTCACTGAATCGTCGCTCTTTCCCTGGTAGTCTTTCATTGTGATCGTAATTGCATCAGCTCCGATTTCGGATTTCAACTCAGATGGAGTTCCCTGAGCGACAATTTTTCCTCCATCTACGATGCAGAGGCGCTGGCACAGGCGATCTGCCTCTTCAAGATATTGCGTCGTGAGAAAAATCGTAATGCCTTCCTTTTTGTTCAGCTCTTCGAGGTAATCCCAAACTCCAGCTCTGGACTGCGGATCGAGCCCCGTCGTCGGCTCATCCAGGAACATTATCTTTGGTTTGTGAACTAAAACCGTTGCAAGATCAAGCCGTTTTTTCATCCCGCCGGAGTACCTTCCCGCACGCTTGTTGGCAGCGTCTTTTAGCCCAACAACGCTGAGAAGAGAATCTACTCTTTCTTCAAGCTCCTTGCCGCGCATCTGCTGCAAATGTCCTTCGAGTATCATGTTTTCACGCCCGGTTAGCTCTGGATCGACTGAGGTCTCCTGACTCTGAACTCCAATAACCTTCCTGATTTCAGGAGCTTGCCTTACGATGTCATAGCCTCCTACGGTAGCAGAGCCTGAAGTTTTGTGTAGAAGCGTAGTGAGAATCTTGATCGTCGTACTTTTTCCCGCACCGTTTGGCCCGAGAAATCCGAAAACTTCACCATCGTTAACGGTAAAACTGATGCCCTGAACAGCTTTCGTTCCGTCAGCGTAAGTGAGAGCGAGGTCTTTTACATTGATAACTTCTGTCATTTTCAAAAATCACGTGATATCGGACGTACTATACTGCGTCCTTGTTTCGCAATGTCAAAGTCAAGTGCATATAATCATGTCAGAGAAGGGAGTAACGATTTCCTCTCATCTGAATTCTCATGAGAGGATGGACAACTATTCTTGAGAGTCTTGAGAGGAATCATTTTGATGAGATTACAATTATTTTGAGACCTTACCTCCACTATCTACAAAATCCGAATCTTTTCTCTCAAGATACCAAGTTAGCAGAAAAGTAATCCGCCCAATTGTCAGATCCTTGGCCAACCAATCAGCCGGAAAAACTTGACGTGATTTGTATTATAGAAAATTGCTCAATGTAGAAACCTGCTATGGCACCAAAAAGCCGTGCAGGTCAGCTTCTCACATCATGGTTTGAACAGAATTACGAATATCGAGTAGAGGAAGGCGATCTCAGATACGCGCCGAGCAAGATTGAAGCAGTTCGGAGAGACGGGGAAGATTTTGATGATGTGCATCTGGCTAACTTGAAGCGTCGTCTGAAGTCGACGGCGTTCCCGATTTCATCTTTTGTAATATATCTTGAAATCGATGAATTCCGGAGATTTGTTCGGATATACATTGATTTGGCTCACCATAGCCAGATCAAGAAAAAAGGCGACAAGATCCATCACTGGTCAATAGTTACCAAGGACGAAATTCAGTCGAGAATTCTCAACGCTATGTGACTAAAGACTTTCAGCTATAATCTTCAGTATCCGTGATTTCGCCTTCTGTCGTGTCTTTCTCCGAGTCGGAGCTCAGTTCTTCAAATGTGGTTTCGCCTACCGGGCTCTCTGGGTCTTCTTTCTCTTCCTCGCGCTCGAATTCCATGAATTCTTCATCCTTCTTTCCCAGTCCCGTTCCCTCTAGCCCGGGTGGATCTATGCTGTTTATGTACGGATCTTTCGCCTTTCGCTCCTTCTTGATCGTTTTCTCTAATCTCTCATCTGTAGGATCCCTTACCAATGCAGATACACGGGTTCAAAAAAACCGTACATAAAAATAAAGACTATGATGAATTAATGTAGAAAAAAACTAGTATTGAGTCGACAAAATTTTTCCGAAACCCACAATCTAAAATGTAAAAGCGCTAGCACCTTTCTCGTCGCCGAATGCCTCGAGAAAGCTTCTCATCTTCCAGTACGTTTCGAGAAAATCAAGCGCTCTCGGAGTAAGCGTGTAGAAAGTCCCCTCGCTATCTTCGTCATCGAACGTCTGAACCAGTCCGTAGGAAGTCAGGTCAGAAAGGATCGCTTTCAATCGATCAATTGGAACGCCTACGCCGTAGGACATTTTCGTAATTCTCGAACCTTCGGGATAGCGTTTGATCACCTCAAGCACGGTCACGTAAAGCTCGACTCGCGATCGCTTGGAGCTCTTCTTGCTACCGCCGTTTCTCATCTCTCTGACAAACCTCGATGCGAACGGGAATCAGATTGGCGGCTCCGGCAGACTGGCAACTTTCACCGGAGGTTTTTCGACGTGAGCTCTTTCTAATGATCCTCGTAACTCATCCGTATAGTAGATCTCTTCCGCAATGCTGCCCTCTTCAATTTCCACGACTTTTGCAAAGATCTTCTCGCACTTTGATGCCTTACCAAGACGCACTTCATTCGCATAGATGTCCTCCACTCGCGTCATCCGTCCAACGAGCCTCATTGCAGCGACTTGACCCATCCATTTCTTTTCCCAGTCAACCACCGCGGCAAAACTCTTACCAATGTCCACCAATTCACCGACGATGACTCCCCCAATCTTCGATCCGCTCCCTACCTTTACCACTCTTGCTTTGAGTCCGCGTTTGGTCTCTGCCATTCCTGAGATTTCAATTTCGTTTGAAACAACTACCCTGTCTGCTTCTAACTTTCCACCAACCCGAACATTCGTGCCTTTGAGATCTTGATCAATTTCACTTGATCCGTTAATCTCGAAGAGCTCCTCGGTTTGAAGTGAACCATGGACTTCGAGCAATCCGTTTACCTTGATTCTCTTGGAACTGCAGTTTCCATAGATCTCTGTTTTCCCGTAGACTTCCATCTCGTCGCATTCAAAGTCTCCTGAGATCGCGAGCTTCCCGTAGGTCGAGATCCTCGTGCCACTGCTTCGAGCACCAAGGCTAGTTCGGCCATAAACTTGCAGATCACCAAATTCCAGTTTTGATCTTGATTCGAACTTTCCGCCGACACGGATCTTTCCGGAGATTTTGCCTCCTCCCACATCAGCCATCCCGCCGACATCGAAATCTCGTATGATTACGGTACCTGGCGCATCGACTCTCCCTCCCACATTGAGAGATTCGAGGACCTCGAGCTGTTGCTGCACCTCAATTTTTCCCCCAACCCTCATCCTTGTACAGCTCAGATTCTTTGCCTCAATTTTCCCGCCTACATCAATCTCTCCTGCCCTGAGAGTTCCAGCGACTTCGATCGAGTGGTTCACATCTAGCAGCTTGTTAACAGTCAGGTTGCCGTAAACGCGGAGGACTCCGCCGGAACTTACTTGGAGAGAATCGCATTCAAAGTCGCATGCGACTTCGGCAGCTCCCTCAAAGTAAGCTCCTTCAGTGACAGTCACGAGGTTTCCGCTGTTTGCCTCGATCCTCGCCTTGTGCCCGACCTTGAGCTCACCCTCTATCCGGTCGAGTTTCACGGTCGCACCGCGTGGAACGTGATAGTCTGTCATTTTTGATTCTGTTCCCTCATATCCTCGCCTAAAAGCCTCGCTCACGTTTTGTGATTACTCCGCCTTCAGGGCGTTTCTCGCAAGCAAAGTTCCGAGAACTATGAAGACAACGATGTAGGCAAACAGCCCCACAATGTCTACCGCGAAGTAAGAAATCTGCGAAGCTGATAGAGTCCCGTGTACTATGAGAATTCTCGCTGCATCGCTCGCAAGTGAAATTGGGTTTGCCTGAGCAATCGGTTTCAACCAACTAGGGAAGAAACTCAATGGAAAGAGGGCAGTGCTTGTGAACGCGGCCGGGAAAAAGAGGAAGTTTACTATTGCAAAGAAACTGTCCGTTGTCTTGGCTGCAATTGATATTCCCGTGAACAGCGTTGAGAAGACTGTTGTCAGCATGACTATTGCCAGAAACACGCCGAGAAGATTCAAGATCCCAAAGCCAGTAGCGAGTCTTAGTCCGTTTGGAACGACAAGAGCTACTAAGAAGGTTATCACGGCCGCGACCATCGCTTTAACGATGTTTTGCAACACACCGCCAAAGTAGATTGAAGAACGTGGTATGGGACTCGTCTTGAGCATGTCGATGTAACCATTGATTCTGTCCATCACAAACTCGACTCCGAGAAAACTCATTCCTGTTAGAGCGAGCATTCCTATAATTCCGGGAGTTAGGTACGTGATATAGTTGGTTGCACCGCCGAACGCCTGCTGTAGTACTCCGAGAGATCCTCCTGATGCGCCTGAAGCATTGCCTGGATTGAACGAGTTTCCAAAGAGGAGCAGCCATACTATAGCCTGGATAACTATCGGAATGACCGAGAACGGACTTCGAATCCACTTTTTCAGAGATCTTCCGCTTAGTGCAAGTGTATCGCTCATCATTTTCTACTCACGCTTCCTCCATCAGTACGGGTATGCTTGTAGCCGGTTCGCTCTCTCCATCCCGAATCTGCCTTCCAGTCATCTGGAGAAACACTTGATCCAAGGTGGGTCTCGTGAATGAAATGTCAGAAATTTTCAGTCCTCGCTGCACTACGCCATCCACGATCTCGGGAAGGGCTTTTTCGACTCGAGGAATCTTTATCCGGTAGCTAGAACGATTCAGTTTGAGAACTTCCGTCACATCCGGGACGCCTTCGAAAAAGTGGGTCAGATCCGGACCATCGCTTACTTGAATCGATAGCAGGTCTCCGCCTAACTTCATTTTCAACTCTTTGGGAGATCCTGAAACTTTGATCACTCCACTGTCCACAATTGCGACCCTGTCGCACAAATCGTCGGCTTCCTCGAGGTAATGCGTCGTCATAAAGACCGTTATGCCGTGCTCATCGTTGAGCTTTCTGACATACTCCCACATCTTGCTCCTGGTTTGAATATCGAGTCCGAGGCTGGGTTCGTCCAGGAAAAGTAGGCGTGGATCGTGCACGAGACCCATTGCAAGCTGGAGCCTTCTCTTCATCCCGCCGGAGTAAGTTTTGACCTTCTTTCCGGCTGAAGCCTCAAGGTCGACTAGCTTCATCAGCTCCGCTGCTCGCTTTCTTGCTTTCTCGTCGGGGACGTGATGCAGCTTGGCAAAGAGTAGCACGTTCTCAATCCCTAGTAGTTCATCATCAGCAATGAGCTGTTGAGGAACTACGCCAATTACCGTCCTTACAATGCCGGGATCCTTCGAGACGTCGTGCCCTGCCACGATCGCTCTTCCACTGCTGACCGAGGTCAGAGTGGTCAGCATCCTGATGGTCGTAGTCTTACCCGCGCCATTTGGTCCAAGAAAACCAAATAGTTCTCCCTCCGCAACGTCGAAAGACACCTGATCTACCACGGTCTTGTCGCCGAATTTTTTCGTCAGATTCTCCGCTTGAATTATACTGTTAGTCAATTCATACTCTGGACGAACTCCCGGCTTCCTGAGAGACTTATAGTCGACTCACGTTTGAAAATTACAGATGGTAATCACTTGATGTGATTACTCTTTGTTAGGCTCTAACTAGCTTTACTAAAG
>JABDCJ010000043.1:23118-23309 GCA_013288145.1 Nitrososphaerota archaeon
TCTTCCGTAGTCGCCGTGTTCATCGACATGGATCATCTCTTCAGCGTGTTCACGACGACACCGTTCATTGGGCGGCCGGACCATTCAATACTTTTCATTATTGTTGCTTCCTCTCTTCTCGTTTACCTTGCAGTGAAGATGAATCTATCCAGAACGTCCCAGATTAAGGTCGCATTTGTCGCGCCTGTCGC
>JABDCJ010000044.1:0-640 GCA_013288145.1 Nitrososphaerota archaeon
CATTTGGAAAATTCTTGTTTCAGTTCTGGCTGATCGAGGATTGTCATGATAAAGCATCCTGTGTTAGTATTTGTATCCCGGGGTTGCCTTCCTTCGTACGATGATCCGGAGCTTTCCGCCTTAACTGCGATGCGTTAGAATCTTCCTAAGTAAATCACTGTAACCATCAGATCTGGATGGGTGATTCTGACGGTTGCTCTCGCTTGGCATGACGAATGCGAGGAAAAAGCTGAGATCTGCGCTCAAAAAAAAGATCAGTACTCGGAATAAGAATATGGCATATTAGCTGACATATTAGAAATCGGTACAACAAACAAATGAAACACGGTGGAATTGTTCGGGTCAGGAAAACAGCAGACCCAAGAGGAAAGCGATGTTGACAATAATGGTCGCTCAGCCACACAGTTAAACTCGAAAACAGGACTACTGGAAGACCCTCTAGTAGGTTTGCGCGTGCTCGTGATTGATACTGAATTTTACAAGGGGTTGAGAGAAAATCTATACAAGCGATTTCAAAGCGGCGCCTCTTTGATTCTTTATGAAATGGGTGCCGGCTATGGCGAGCGGATGGCTAGGAGCATCAAGGATATGGGCGCCGGTAAGATTGAGGTCTACAGGCGCTTCATCCAGCGTGGTAAGC
>JABDCJ010000044.1:650-22686 GCA_013288145.1 Nitrososphaerota archaeon
TGGTGAATTCAAGGTGCCAATTTTGCAGGCTATAATTTCAGGCATGAAGGGAGAGGCGAGAATTACGCTCAAGGATAGTTTCTTTGCAGCCTCTTCAGGTAATACGGGAAAGGTGGAGTGTTGGATCGTCGCCGGAATGATAGCGGGTGCCGCGCGAAAAATTCTCGCAAAGGAAGACGTGATTTGCGTCGAAGAGTCGTGCATGTCAAAAGGGGACGATCATTGTGAATTCAAGCTCAAGAGCTGACAGGAATAATCTCTGAAGTTGAGAGCTGAGTGAGTTGCTAGCAAAGAATGAGGCATCTTGTAATTTACTGGTTTCGAAGTCCGTTTCTTCTAACAAATTTCTCGACTATCTAGTTTCTCACGATTGGGAAGTCTCAAACTTTTCCGACTCTCCTGTATTGGGAATGGTCATCGCCTTAAAATGCAAACGTTGCAAACTGGAGTGGTCAAGTATAATCTCGAAAAATTACACAGTTTCTTAGTGATCAGTAAGTGTGGACTCGTCGAAAAGAGAAGGAAAAAACGCAAAAATAAAATCAAAAGGGAAATCGGAGCCAAGGCAAGAATAGTATCACTTTTTTTTGCCGAAAGGGAATTGTTAGGGCGCTAGACCCTATTTACCGTTTTTTCCTGTTGCGAAAGTCGAATCTTCTAACTGGCCCCTTGTAGTGCTCGTTCCGGGGACAGTGCTGGCCGCACTTTTCGTTGAACGGATGGTTGTGCCCCTTCACTTCTTCCTTCTTTTCACTCGGTTTATGATAGGAAGACAATTTTGTGGTCCGAGAATGTACCACCTAGCTGCGCTTAATAAACGCTATTGGTATTCTGATTGTTTCCTATAATTTTCAAGAAATAACCTCGCGAAGGCATCAATCATTATGAAGGAACCGAGTTAGCCCTGATTGAACTAAAGCGAGAAAGCTTATCAGAATATTCTAAAATCTCTTCCCACGCGCATTAGCTTTGGGTCGACTGGATATCGCGATACTCCGCGAACTAGCGCAATCACATGAAATGCGACCAGCTAAGATCGGGCTCAACTCCTCATATCGCAAAATGGCGAAAAAACTCCACGCCTCGCCCGGAACCGTGCGGAACAGAATCAAATCGATGTACGAACAAGGCGTGCTCTTGGGATCCTCGGCTTATCCTAACCCTGGCCTTTTCGGCCTCAAGGGCTGCGCGTGTGCCCTAGACGTTGCTTCGTTGACAAGTAAGAGTGAGTTTATTGAAAAACTAAAGCAGATGGATGGCATTTTGTTCATCCACAACTTTCACGGCAGCCTTGTTGGCCTTTTATTTGTCTATCAAGACGAGGCAGACCTTCAAGACAAACTCCAACTCTTCAAGAGCATGTCAGGGCAGAAGGAGGAGGTTGTATTCTCTCATGTACACTTCCCTCCCTGTGAGGAAACTCTCACAGAATCGGAGCGGGCGCTAATCTCCCGGGTCGCATCTGGAAGTTTTCAATCTTATTCGGAGCTTGCAAGAGAGCTCAAAATCGGTGTCAGAACGTTGAATCGGGAAATGGCAAGGATAATCAGGAAAAGAGCTGTTCTTTCTTCTCCCACATTGGACTATCATGCAATCGAGAACGCTGTTCCCGCCGATCTGATAGTCACATTCTCCAGCCCAGAACTCAAAGAGAGGGCGGAAGAAAAAATCCTCGGGCTTGTCGGCGACTATTTGCATTTCCTTGGCGTGGGAGACGAAGATACGGTGTACAACCTGTTTGTCCCGGGGATTCATACGGCTCCTGAATTGGTCAATAGTGTGATGAGGATTGATGGCGTAAAGAGCGTCAGAGCGGAGCTAGTGGATGAACACATTGATCTGACCAGAGAATTCACGAGGAAAGTCCTGGGCGAATTGACCTGATGGCTTGGACTTCACAAGAGACAAAGGGAGAATAAATTTACGATTGATTAGTACGCTCTAAACAGAGCTCGTTTCAAGCTCTGCTGTACAGAAACGGATGTCCCCTTGCGATCGCGTCGAAAATGGAATAATAAATCAATGTAGAAAATATGTACGATACAATCTAGCTTGTATAATACAAATAGGAATTATTTGATCTTTCCAAATTACGATTTCACGCACGCGCGTGGGATTGCGCTAGGGGGGTCGGTTTTAAGGCTAATACAAAAACGATTGGGTCTTTTGTGAGCTATAGATGAAATTCTCGTACCAAAGTAAAATTTCAGTAAATTAGTATTAAATGAACGTGGAATTGATCAGTTCGTTGAGTAACTATCCGAAGCTAAAATTAGCCTGCCCGTATATCGATCCCTTGCGGTCGCGCTGGATTGATTTGCCTTTATACATGTGACGTTGAGTTCTTTGTTTCTCGAATCCATGGCGCAAGAGTAACTCGAGAGCAGCTTCGTTCGACGCAGAGACGAATACGGTCGGACTTTCCTCATAGGAAAATTCCAATGCCTCATCCAGAAGTCCTTCAGCGACCTCAGCGTTAATCGCGACCCAAGGTCCTATGACCCTCGATTGCGCGACCAAGAAACCGTCCACCAGGCCCTTCTGATCACAGGAAACTAGGAAGCGAGTTGGATCGTCGTCAAGATATGAGCGAAGAAGTTGTAACCGATCGGCCCCAAAACGCGGCTTATCAAAGGAGAGCAATCTCGGTAGTTCAACTGTCTTCGCGCGATTTAGAGCACTTTGTTCTTTGGTGCAGTTTTTTACCGCGTTTCGCTGCATCACGGCTGTCAGATCAGATTCTATAAAGCCAAATTTTTCGTACAATGGTCCGCCGTACGGGCTGGCATCAAGTAAGGCCGTGGGGCACTTACGGTCTTCAAGCCACCCCAGGATCGCTTTTAGGATACTCCCACCGACGCCCCTGCGTTGGACCCTGGGATCAACACCCATCTTTCCAATGTAAGCAAACCGGCCATAGTCCATAGCAGCACCAAAGCCAACAATTTCACTATCTATTTTTGCAACAAATGGACCACAAGACTGAATTTCCAAGTATCGCTTGAGATTATCTATTCGATCGTATGAAGTCTTGAATGCCGATCGGAGTACCTCATCTACTGTGTCTATGTCGCTCCAACGGAACGGCTGGACGACGAGCGACATTTGATTATTATCGCCGGTCAGATTCTGATTTCATATCATCGTTTGGACATCATATTCTGATGAGCAGTGTTACAATTGCTCCTAGAGCGAAGCTGCACCCGAAAATTAGGGGCATTGTTAACCACAACGGCAGTGAGGAAAACTTTTCGAAAGCCGAGAATGCATGGCTCAGAATAGTGGAAATCTTTTTCGTTGGATTTCTGAGTTCTGAAGATGGGGCCGACGAGAAAGGACCGTTCGTTTCGGCCAAAGGATCCATTTTGGCTTCTACTGGAGCCGCGATTCGCGGTATTCTTCGAGGGATAGACCTGAGAATCCTTGACTCGCCAGCTTTTGAAAGTTGAATTCTAGAGATCATGCCCGGGGTTTTCGCTATTGTACCTCTCTTGACTTTTAATAGCTCCACAAATCGTGGAATTCTTATCGTCCGCAGTAACGTTAGCTTACCAGGCTGGTCGGGAGGAGGCGAAGAAGCTTGACTTGAGCTGAGACGAGTGCCACACGACCCGCAATAGAGGCTATCGACATCGTTGCTTGTTCCGCATTTAGAACACAGAATAGTCATTTCTTCTATTGACTTCACCATTTCGTAGTTCGAAGAAAGGTTAAGGCTCAAATTTTTTCTTGCTCCGAATTTATTCGTACCTAAATTGACCTATCTAGACAAACCTACCTGCCTTTAAATCCTCCGTATTGTTTTGGCCGCCGGTAAATTTCTCTCTCAAGCGAAATCTACGTGATTAGAATTGTTAAAGCGAGTCAAAATCGCAAGTGTGAATATTTAGGGCGTTTACTAAACTGGAACGCGCAGTTCATTTACACTAAGCTATGAAGATGTAGCCCGGGAAAATCTGTAGTCTGTGAATTCGGAAGAACATATTTGAAATCGCGAAAACTCGCGGACGGATGTTTTTACATTTTTTCAATATCCTGGAAACAATGACCCTCCGCTCTCCGAGTATCGGCTTATGTTTCTCTGCCTATCGGGCCTACAAACCCTGTATCAAAACATCAGGACACGACCATTGGTGTAATCAACACTCAAGTGAAGCCCGTTCTAAATCTATGTCAGTTTAGTTCCACACTTCGTACAAAAACCAACATTAGGTTTGTTGTGGGTACCACACTTCGGGCAGATCTTAGAAACCCCCTGCTGGGAGGAATCGGGACTTTCTCCGCCTACTGCAGTAGGCAATCCTTTGAGTAAAATGTAATCGCCGAAGGCTTTGATGTCGTTTATAGAAATGAAATCTTCTTCTTCGCTGTCCTTTTTTGTAACAATCAAGTGGAGTTTCCCCTCAATATCGAAAGCAGTATCTTTGACAGAACCAACTTCTAAAGCGTCTTGACTCACGACCTTCTTTCCAATAATATCCTCCCTCTTGTAGAATCTTTTCGGTGATGACAAATCGGTAAAGTTCTCCTAGCAGAAATCTGCTTAGAACCGGACTTGGTTTTCATAAGCGTTTCTTCCTCAGTTAGACGGCGCAAACCCCTTTCAGGATTAAAGACATCTTGAGAGGGAGCGCGGTAGAGAAGGAAAAGCCGAGTTTATCATAGCCCAATTCCGAAAATTCTCCTTTTCTTGACATACTAAGCTTGAGGATATCGAAAATCGATATGGTTCGGAATTTCAGATCGCGTTTTGAGAAATGGTTAGAACTATTTTAATATTGAGAGGAAGGCGTTTTCGCAAGGATCTTTTAGAAATATGAATGTATTGTTCGGAAATAATCGAGTAGTTTCCACCAAGAGCGCTACGACCATTTATTGCTCGTTAGTGGCTGTGGTACTTCTGCTTTCAACAATGTTTCTCACTTCTGCGAGTGCTGCAACGCCAACTTTTGGAGCTGCAATCAACTTGAGCCACGACTCGGGTTCAGCAAAAGAGCCCGCAGTCTCAAACAATGGCCAGAATGTTTATGTCGCATGGACTGAAGGATCGGGCGGCATAAAGTTTAGGGCAAGCTCCAATGGAGGTGTTACATGGACTCCTCCGACTAGTTCAGCTGCAACTACTATAAGCACTGGATCTGGCTGCACAGGTTCTGCGGCATTTCCTGTAATGTTTACACAGTTTCAAAATTCCACCGACGTCGCAATCGCTTGGTCGCAGGGGGGCCAGATTTGTGCAGCAGTAAGTGCAAATAATGGAGGAACGTTTGCAAAGGCGCATCTCAGTATCTCTCCTTCTTCAGGCGGAATAACACCTGCTATTGCAGCTAATGGTTCGGATATCTATGTTACGTGGTACCAGGCTTCTCCTTCATGTCCGGTGACGATTTATGTCCCGGCTGGCAATAGTTGCATCTGGGTCGCAACCAGTACAAACAATGGTACAAGTTGGGGGAAGCCGGTTGAATTGAATCCGGCCGGGAATGGTGAGCCACAGATAGTTGCCTCAGGCAGTAACGTGTATGTCACGAGTGATGGCATCTACTTCGACGCCAGTAACAACACAGGTAGCACGTGGCAAGCTCCAGTGAATCTTTACAACCAGAGTAGCCTAACCACGCCTTGTTCTCCCTTGTGTTATGGACGAGAACCTTGGGTGGCAGCAATTGGCACCAATGTATACGTGATTTGGGAGTCAAGCAATCCCATGCAGACAAAAGGAACTACTACTGACTATCGCGATTACGGACGAATGAGTGCAGACGGAGGAAAGACTTGGAGCCCACCACTTTCGAATCCCTACCCGCAGCTCATGACGGGAGGAATAAAGAACGACTGGGAACCGGAGAATGCGGCTTTCGGAACAAACGCTATCCTGACCTTCCATGATCTGACCAACAATGGAATATACATGAGTTCAACTATCAATTCAGGAACAACTTGGAGTACACCAGCTCTAGTTAGCGCGACGGGAAGAACAAGCTCGTTTGCCCACGTCTTCACTTCCGATGGTGTAAACGATTTCGTCATGTGGGGACAGAAGATATCCAGCAGTTCCTCAGTTTGGAACGCGTATGTCTCTTACAGCGGAAACTCTGGCTCAACATGGAGCAGCCCGATTGACATCAGCAAAAATGCGGCAGGAGTAGCGGCAGGGAATCAGGACGTAACTCTGTTTGCACTCTCATCCAACGGCGTACACTGCTATGCCGCCTGGACTTATACAAACGGTGGAACGAGCCAGGTATACTTCGCATCTTCATAAGAGCCTCCGATCACGTGGGCGAAGAAGAATCGATTGTCTTCCTCGCCCTCCCTGTCCTCTTTACAATTTTCGATTTTGCGTCACTAGACTTCGTACATAGGGTATATTCTCCAGGAGTTTCACGAATTCTAGAATCTCGGGAAATTCGGCGTGAAGACAATGTTGATTTTTCAAAAGGTAGCGGGCGATCCCTATCGACCGGGCGCGACGAAGTTGATCGAAGTTCTCGACACGGGCTAATGACTCGCAGAAAACCAAGCTAAAAAGGCCCGAATGGTTATGGGTAAATTTTACTTATTTTGGAGCAGCGCCAAATGAGACAAGTACACTACCTGCGACTGCAATAACGGCAAGTAGTGCTCCAGCAACAAGAAAAGGGGTACTCAATCCGGTTTGATTTGAGAGTACACCAGCCGCGTAGGCAAGTATCGCCGACCCCAAGACTTGACTAGTAAAGAGTAATCCGAACATCATCCCGGATGAGAGATCCCTCTCTCTGATTTTGTTAAATGTACGAGAGCCCAATTCCGAGTAAACAAGAGGAAAGGTAAGGGATAACGCAAAACCATTCCCAACGAGCGCGAGCGTAGCATATATTGGATTATGGACCGCAATTGAAAAGATAATGCCGAGAACGGCCGAAATACCGTATGCTATCAAAATTAGACGGGGTCGACCAACTTTCTTGCTAAGCTCCCCACACGCGAAATCGCCTGCGACGAAGGCAGCGAGCCATAGGCTAACAAGTAAATCTGCTGTCACGATGGAACCGAATTCGTGAGAAAGAAACGAGTTGGCGAAATTGAGAATTACTGCATACGCGCCGGCACCGATGAAAGAGGCCACAAAAAAGAACGAGACAGGTAGTTTGTACGGGCCACTCTTGCGTTGTGAAAGCTCAGTTGTAGCAGAACCGATAAGAGTATTTTCAATTTCTTCAATGCCGACAACTTGTTGTGGATCTGCTTTCGACTCATTTCGTATCCCTCTTCTGATTTCAGAATTAATGTTCCCAAGCAAGTAGTACACCACAAAAGAAAAGACAAGATCAACTGCGGCAAAGAGTAGGAATGGTGTCTTCCAGCCCAAAATAGAATAAAGAAGAGCGGCTCCAGAAAAGATTACAAGAGAACCGAGATCACCGAACGCGCTCTGTATTCCCATCCTTCTGTCGGCACTTTTTCCGGCGTCTGTAGTTCTGGACACGACAGAGTTGGCGATGGGATGATAGAAACTTGAACCGACTCTTAACAAGATAGCCCCGACGAGAAGAAGGGAATAATTTGGGGCGTACGCAATTACGGCACATGATACTCCCATGATCCCGATTCCCACCGAGAGAAGCTTCCTTGGTTCGATCACATCCGAAAAGCGGCCCGCGAGGGGTTGCGCAACGACGTTGGCTAGGTATCCCGCGGAGACGAGAACTCCCAGCTGTACGTAGTCGATTCCGAATAGTAAGATGGCGGCCGGAAACAGTGTTGGAAGCAACGACACTGTGCCATCGTTGACAGAATGGAGCGCAGAGAGGACTGCAATTATTCGGGGACTATGTAGCAAGGATTAGGACGTTGCACGCTCTCTCAGGATTTCAGATTTTAATTGAAGGGATCCGTAAAGTCAGACTATGAAATTCCATCCCTCGACCGCGCTAATGGAAATTACTCCTCAGAGTAAATTAGGACATTTGTAACGAAGCCGTTGTACAGGTGTCAGCTATCAAAATATCATCGATCAATCTTATTTCTCCCAAAACATTTTCCATTTTAATAATTCAACGCTTGGACGGACTAGATTTCTAAGCTTACTTTGTTTGATTGATTTCGGTGTCTTACCGAGAGAGAATCATAGTAATTGCGATGAGACTCTTCCGTTCTAGAGACTAGGCAACGGGAGGTTCCCACTTTGATCATTTTCTAGAGAATAACTTATTTCACATTGAAAACTATGGCTCAAAACCGGGCAAGAACCTCCTTATTGTCGAGCAAAGCCGGAGAAAGGCGGCTCTCCGCAATAATGTTCACTGACATTGTGGGATACACGTCCCTCACACAGCTCGACGAAGGTCACGCCCTCGAGCTGTTGGAGGCTCACAACCGACAGCTTCGACCACTGGTTTTAAAATTTCGTGGCAGGGAAATAAAGACAATAGGAGACGCGTTTCTTCTCGAGTTCGACAGCGCCCTTGAGGCGTGTGACTGTTCGGTCGAGATCCAGAAATTCTTTCACGGGCAAAACGAGGCGCTTTTCGACCCTTGGAGGATAAAACTAAGAATCGGAATTCACCTTGGGGACGTAGTCCACAGAGGAGGGGACATTTTCGGTGACACGGTCAACATCGCTTCAAGAATCCAGCCACTCGCCGATCCCGAGGGAATCTGCATCTCGGGTCAAGTATTTCACCAGATAAGGAACAAGTTTGACCTTCCTCTTTTGGAACTGCGAGACGCGGCGGAGCTCAAGAACGTGAGGGTGCCGGTCGCAATCTACAAAATTGTCCTCCCTTGGGAAAAGGGGCTCATAGATTCCGGTAGCAGACAGCGATCTTTCAAGCTTGATCGGAACCGAATCGCAGTCCTCCCGTTCGGCAGGTTGAGTCCAGAGAGTGAATTCTTCGCGGACGGTATAACAGAAGAGCTCATTTCATCCATTTCAAAAATCACACAACTCAGCGTTATTTCTCGAACTTCGGTGATGCAATACAGAGAACACGCAAAACAGATTTCCGACATTGGCAGGGAACTGAAGGTCGGAAGCATCTTGGAGGGGAGCGTCAGGAAAGCCGGAAATAGAGTTCGTACGTCGGTCCAACTTATAGACATCGCCGCCGACCGCCACGTCTGGTCAGAAATTTACGACAGCAGCCTCGAGGATATCTTTTCAATCCAGAGCCAGATAGCCCAGCAGGTTGCGAGCTCGCTGAAACTTCAGCTACTCGATAGTGACCGGGATCGAATAGAGCGCATCGAAACAAACAATGCCGAAGCACGCTCGCTATACCTTCGAGGCCGTTTTTACTCTCTCAGAGTCACCCTCAAGTCCTACAATGATGCCATAAAATTATTCGAGCAGGCGATTGAAAAAGATCCAAGCTACGCACAAGCCTACGCGGGAATAGCCGACTGCTTCGCGGGAATGGGTGCCTGGGAGATTCTGCCAGCGAGCGAAGTTCTCCCGAAGTCGAGATTCTATGCAACGAGGGCTCTCGAGATTGACGATTCGATAGCAGAAGCTCACGCAGCTCTAGCGACGGTGCTCAACCTTCAGGACTGGAAGTTTATCCAAGCGGAAGCAGAGTTCAGACGTGCAATCGAGCTCAACCCGAGCCTTGCATACGCCCACACGCTCTATTCCCTGTTCTTGGGACAATTCAGACGGTCCGAAGAGGCGATCAGGGAAATCAAGCGAGCGCTTGAACTCGACCCACTTTCGGCCGAGACTTTTACCATCGCGGGAGTAGTGCACCTCTACGGAGGTCGGGTCGAAGAAGCGAGGGGCTACCTCACGAGCGCGACCGAGCTGGACGCTAGCTCAGCTTTCGCATACGATTGTTTGGGTCTTTGCGATGTTCGAAAGGGGAGATTCGAGGAAGGGATCTCCAAGATAAAAAGAGCGATAGAACTTGCGGGCGAGGGAGTCCCACTTCACGAGAACGACCTCGCTTACGCTTACGCAAAGGCCGGAATGGTCAATGAAGCAAAGAAAATTCGACAGAAGTTAGAAGTGCAGTGGGAGAGAGGACAGGGCTCAGCGATCGTAATAGCCGGCGCTTATTCGAATACCAGGGACGTCGACAAAGCGTTCGAGTGGCTCTTTCGCGCTATCGAACAGCGTTCAGGCTACCTATTTTCTATAGCCGTGGACTTTGCGTTCGAAAATCTCTGGCAGGACACGAGATGGCAAATTGCCCTAAATAAGATCGGGTTCGCCAAAGCGATGATGGTCGATTCTAATCGTGACCGTGCCACGGCTGAATCTTCGAGTTAGCATGAACACACCCATTCAATCGTTAAGGTGAACAATAATGGTACGTGAACCTACTACAGGAATATCGTACTTGAGTTAGAGTATCACGATTCAAGAGCTTTTGCTCCTGTTACAGCTTCATTCATGGTTCGATAATTGAAACGTTGAATAATACTTTAACGAATTTGAGCCCCATGGCGGTGGATTACAAATGGATAGTGCTCGGCAACACGACCATTGGAAGCTTGATGGCCGCCATAGATCTTTCTATCGTCCTGATTGCTCTCCCAACGATTTTCGTTGAACTTCCTCAAACTGGAATCAGCGAAGGGATATGGATAATCTTAGGCTACGAGCTGGTCACAGCGACACTCATCATGAACTTTGGGAGACTGGGCGATATGTTCGGACGAGTGAGGACGTACAACATCGGATTTGCAGTTTTTACGGTAGGCTCTTTGCTATGCAGCTTGTCGCAGACTGGTCTCGAGCTCATCATCTTGAGGCTGTTTCAAGCTGTTGGCGCCGCCTTGATCTGGTCGAATAGTCCGGCGATAATCACCGATGCTTTCCCAGCGAGCGAACGCGGAAGGGCACTCGGAATTAACCAAGCCGCAATCGTGAGCGGTTCGGTCATAGGGCTTGTGCTTGGTGGGGTTTTGACATCGACCCTCGGCTGGAGATCAATCTTTTGGGTTAATGTTCCGATCGGCATTCTCGGAACGCTGTGGGCTTACTATGAATTGAAGGAGTTAGGGCAAATTACCAGAGGAGAGAAACTGGATATCCCGGGAAACATAACTTTTGCCGTCGGCTTGAGTCTCCTCTTGTTGGGAATTACGTTTGGATCGCTAGACGGGTTTGGCACACTAAACGAGATTTTGTTGATCGCCGGTGTTGCGCTTCTATTCGCGTTCATTGGAATCGAGGCCAAAATAAGGGATCCGATGATACAGTTGAGCTTGTTCAAAAACCGAATATTCGCCTCGGGAAACTTTGCCGTACTATGTTTTTCTCTTGCTCGGGGCGGGTACAATTTCATGCTCGTATTCTACTTTCAAGGCGCCTTGGGATACGATCCTCTTACGGCGGGGCTGTTTCTCATTCCCACGTCTGCAACGGTAGTCTTCTTTGGTCCCCTTTCGGGCTGGCTCTCAGACGTGCGTGGCCCGAGGTGGCTTGCGTCGGGAGGCCTCGCCGTTATGAGCTTGGCTTTCCTTGTTTTTGCTCAGCTACCCGCAAGAGTCAATTATTTGACACTTCTGATACCGATGATCCTCCTTGGCATTGGAGTCGGACTATTCTCTTCGCCTAACCGGAGCATCACTTTGGGCTCGGTTCCTCCATCCAGACGAGGAATTGCAGCCGGAACTAATTCTACGATGGCAAACATAGGGATTCTGTTGAGTCTTGGCGCAATCGTTGTACTTCTATCAGCGAGCGTACCAAAGAGCATACTACTCAATGTATTCAGCGGAATGGGTTCGAGTGGGTCGGGCCCAACTATCGGTCTCGCAGATTTCACGACGGGAATGCACAACGTCTGGTACTTCGCTGCTGGATTGAGTTTCTTGGGCGTAATTCCTACAATAATAGGATACAAGAACGCTCGTGAGCTAAACAAAGTTGTAGAAACCAGATGAAGCGGATTCATAGAGCAGCCTCATTAGAAATAGGCTGAAGCACGACGATCAAAGAAAGAGTTACGGATCGTTGCCCGATAGGTCACAACTTGAATAATTGAAGGAGGGGATGATCGGGTAGAAAATGCACAGACACGTCTTGATCCCAGAAGAAGTTTCGAACTGAACCGAACCTTCCACTTTTTTGAATCATAAGCTGAACGAAGCTGTTATGGAGACAGAGCTAGAAGTACCAGAAAGGTTTTGACCGCTCGACGCCCGGCTCAAAACAAAGTTCACGGAAACCGTCCCTGATCCTGTCACCTTGTATGCGTAACCACTCCAGCATCCCGGAGTAGAGAGTGTCTGGGTTTGATCGGAATCTAACGGGGCAGGAGCTTCGCCGCACAAGCACCTGGGCATACCTTTGACCTCCTGTAAGATGATTGAATTGGGGACGGAAGAGTCGAGAGAACTGCCGCATCCTTTGATGATGTAGATGGGAGAATTTCCAATGTTCTTGATTGTGACGCTGAAGGTAGCATAGCGATCGCCGTTCTGATTTTGCTTGAGAATCACCTGGACGGATTCTACCGATATTGGGGATTGCGGCGAATAGCTGAACGAACCATTCATCGATCGAGCGGTTGTCGATATGTTACTTGTGGCAGCTATGGTTTCAGTTGAGGATATAGTGGAAGAGGTCACGTTTGCCGATTTGCAGCTAGTGGAGTGAGTGGCAACTACAGCGCTTGAAGAAGTTGACGAGGTCACACTCGTACTGGTGTTGCTTTGTACGCTAGAAGACTGGTAAACCCCGTTATGATCAAAAAAATGACCAGGGCTCCCGTGGCGAGAGCGATGCTGTTTTTCATCTAGCCTCATTATCTGAAATTCAGGTTGATGAGGCTAATAGAGCTGGTCTTTAGAACGGCTTATGGTGAGTATGGGAAAGTTTTCACCACGAACGGATGATAAGATGCAATTCTAATTGGAGGAGTCTCTGTATTTGATCGAGGGTTCTGTTTCGTTAACTAGGTGGCAATGGCCGGAAATCCCCACGAGTGCAAAACCGCTCATTTTTCACCACTCAAATTGTAACACTCTCGCTCTGGCTTGGATTATTGCCTTTTCCGGAATCGAAAGTAAGCATATTTATTCGCAATATCAGCCTTTGAGTTGATCGCACGAATTGGTGATTTCCCAAAGAATCATCTTAATCGTTGTACTTACAGTAATTGTAATAGTCGGAGTAGTCGTAGTACGCGCCTTGAGGGGCCAAAAATTGACTAATTTCTGATGTGAATGAAAGAGACATCTACGACAAACCTACTGTTTGAAAAATTTTCGCCTGAAAAGAAACGAGAAGAAGGGCATCGCAATGGCACTGTAATTTCGGGCATTATTTCGGCACGGGTCGGTTGACCAGAAATTCGATGGATGTCTCAATTCCCTTTTGAATTGTTTCCAGCGGCAGGGAAGGCAGATCTTTCTTCAGCCTTGATACATACTCGGCATGGTAGGGAATGTGAATGAATCCGCCTTCAAATCCGGACCTTCTCGCCTCCCGGACAATCAAAAACATTGCATTGTTGCATAGAAAAGCGCCGGCGCTCAGACTGAGAGAGGCGGGTATTCCTCGGCGATTCAGTTCTTCAACTAGAGCTTCTACCGGAAGCATTGCAAAAAGGCCATCGGGTTGCGAATAATCAATCTTTTCGCCCTGAATCACTCTTCCGGTATTGTCAGGCTCCACAGCATATTTGTAATTGACAGCGATCTTCTCGGGAGTTATCATGTTCCTTCCTGGAGCAAGACCTAGGCCGATGGCAAGACTGGGTTTTTCTCGGTCTAGCGAAGTCACCAGTAGCGCTTCCAGTCGAGCATATTCCACAGGCAGAGTAATTCCCTTGATTCGATTGCCTGCAATTTCCCGGCCGTCGAGAGATTTTACAATAATCTGCGAAGGGTTCTCTTTGTATTCAAGATAAGGTTCGAAACCGAAGAGTAAGACTGTCAATTTTATTCAAGACCTTCTCGCAAGGGGAGTAATCAAAAATAGATCTGCCACCCAGGTAGGATTTTCCGCATATTCTCTCTGAGAGCCAGTTTCTCCGAGCTACTGCAAGTTTTATGCAAGATGTCCATTTAGATTCGATCGTTGCGCTAACACGGTGAAAAGTTTCCTTTATGGTGGCATCGAAGAGATCGAGCGCTCCTAGAGCTAAGATTTCTTTCTTTTAGCTAGTGTGTTTTTGGACCGAAATTTTCGATAGTTTTGTAAGACATATTTTCTAGAAAGAGTCCCATTTTTCAGGTCTGCTCTTATTTTCGATTCATCCCTCATGTCCGGATCTCCGTATCCGCCTCCTCCAGCGGTGCGAATCTCAATGATCTCTCTACGACGCAAGTCAACCGTGATCTTTACAGGAAGTCGGTTTTTCATGCTACCCTGTTTCCTGTAAAGGTTTACTTCAGTACTGGCTCCGTCCTTCCCCTGCTTCAATCCCCAGGGTGGGTGGCGGGAGCGATCTGAAACAACTGTAACCGTGGAAGCTTCTCCAAACATCTCGAATGCCCTAATTAATCCGCATCCTCCCCTAAATTTGCCCGCCCCCGAGCTATCCTCTCTGAACTCGTAGCGGTTCAAAACGACGGGAAGGGAACGCTCCATTTCCTCAATGGGAGTGTTCAAGGTGTTCGTCATGTTGCACTGGATTCCGTCGATACCATCCATGGCAATCTTTGCACCGAGGCCGACTCCGATTGTCTCGTAAAATGCCCAGGACTTTCCGTTGTGAATTCCTCCCATCATGACATTGTTCATCGAGCCGCCCGAAGCAGCGGGAATCTTGTCAGGAGCCGCTTTGAAAAACGCCCGGTAAATTAGATCAGCATTTCTCTGGCTCGTTTCAAGATTTCCAATGGCAACAGGATGGGGATAAGTAGGATTCAAGATCGTGCCACTAGGAGCATAGACTTTTACGCAAGCAAATGCCCCGTCATTTGCCGGAACGTCACTTCCAACCAGGGTTCGAAGAACATAGTGAACGCCCGAGAGTGTCACGCCGAAGACAGCGTTGATTGGGTTGGTAACCTGTCTATCGGTCCCTGTGTAATCTATCTCTAACTCGCCATCGCTTATCGTAATTTTCACCTTCAGTACAATGTCCTTTCCGTCAGGAGCTTCAAGATAGTCTTCCGAAGAGTATGATCCGTTCTTAATTTGTGATAATCTGGTCGTCATCATTTTTTCCGCGTACGCAAAACCCCGATCAGCTGCTTCGGCAAAAGCACCCGTTCCGTACTTTCCAAGAATTTCCTTTACGCGCCTTTCGCCAGCAAAGTTAGCCGCAACCTGAGCCTTCAAGTCTCCCGATCTCTCCTTTGCAGTACGTGAATTCGAAGTCACAAAAGACAGCACCTGGTCGTCGAACTCATCGTGCCGCATCAAGTATGTTGGAGGAATGATCAAACCCTCCTCGTAGAGAGTGTGAGCGTCAGTAGAGATGCTCCCCGGTACCTTGCCGCCTACATCCGAATGGTGTGCCTTGTTTGCCCCGAACGCGACTAGCTTACCGGAATGATACATCGGCCGGACCACCGTAATGTCATTGAGATGAGTCCCGGCAATGTACGGATTATTTGTGGAAATCATGCAACCTTCTTCAAGTTCAAGTCTCTCTCTTTCGCAATAGTCGAGGATGTTTCGCAGACCCCACGGGAGAGAGCCCAAGTGGACGGGAATGTGCTCGGCCTGCGCCAGCAACCGTCCATTGTAATCAAAAATTGCCGCGGAGTGGTCCATTCTTTCTTTTATGTTGGGCGAATATGAGGAGTTCCTTAGGGCGATCCCCATCTCTTCGCTCGCGTATAGAAGCGAGCTCCTGATCAGGTCAGAAGTAATGTTGTCTGCCAAAGCTCTCACCCTACCATTTCCTCTTTGAATCGCAGATCGATGTCACCGAATTGATTGATCTTCCATGTCCACCTTGCATTGACAATAACAGTAGAGTCGTATCCTTCAATTATACAAGGACCGCCTGTAGCATTTCCGGTGATCAGTTTTTCTCGAAGAAAAACCGGCACAGTGTGATCTCTTCCCGAAATCCATGCTTCTCTACTCTCGAAACTATTCGGAACTTTTTCTGTGTTGGGATCTTCCTCTCCTATTGCTGTTCTTTGCGCTTTGGGAATCGAAATGACAGCTCGCACCTTAGCATTCACCGCTTCGATCTCCTCCTCGAGAGATGCGTAGCCGTAGAACTCTTTGTGTTTGACATGGAAAGCATTCCTCATGGCTTCAGATGCTGAGTGTGGAATCGTAATCTCGTACGATTGACCCGAATACCTTAGGTCGACATATTCCAAAAGGGTCGGAGACGAAAATCCTTCCTTCCCCAAGACTGATCTCGCTTCCTCTCTGAGCCGTTCAAAATGGGAACCGAGCTCAAGGTCCTTGCTGAGCACAGGGTCCGAAAATATTCGTGCAAGATCAACCGTGAGTAGTCCATAAGCGGAGAAAAGACCCGGATTTTGCGGGACTATTATTCGACGCATCGACATTTCCTCCGCAAGGTCACAAGCATGAATCGGCCCGGCTCCGCCAAATGCTACCATTGTATAATCTCGAGGATCCCTGCCTCTCTCGACGGATACTATCGAGATTGCCCGCGACATGCTGTGATTTACCGTTCGAATGATGCTTTGAGCAGATTCGCTAGCACTCTGTCCAAGCTTTTTCGAGACCTTTTCATTGATTGCCCTTTCTGCAAGATCCTTGTGGATGGTCATTTTTCCTCCTAGGAGGTGATTCGGGCTGAGACGGCCGAGAACGACATTTGCATCGGTGATTGTTGGCTCAATGCCGCCTTTTCCGTAAGCCGCCGGACCAGGTTCAGCTCCCGCACTCTGTGGACCGAGCCTTAGAGCACCGCCATCATCGATCCAAGCGATTGTTCCTCCCCCCGCGCTCACTTCCGCAAGATCAATGAACGGAAAGCGGACCGGATAACCGCTACCCTTGATTGATCTTCCGCTATGAGAGGTTCCGGCTGCTTCAAATTCGTACGCAATGTCCGGTTCGTAATTGTTGACTATACCTGCTTTTGCAGTCGTCCCGCCCATGTCGAATGTGGCAGCTTTCGTAATTTGAAGACTCTTCGCCAGGTCGACGCTAGCAAGGACTCCAGCAGCAGGTCCGGATTCAATTATCGAAACCGGATACTGCGATGCGTAGGCGAGCGTGCTTACATCGCCGTTTGAATTCATAAGATAGATTGGAGCTGAGAAACCATTTTGCCTAAGAGAGCTCTCGAGACTATCAAGATAATGCGACATTAGAGGGACAAGCGACGCGTTTACGACTGCTGTGGAGAACCGCTCATATTCCCGGTATTCGTTGTTAACTCCGCTTGATAGGATAATACTGCCCTTGAAATCTTTTGCAATGATTTCTCCCACTTCTTTCTCGTGGGATGGGTTTGCGTACGAGTTGAGCAGGCCCACAACTACACACTCGAACCCGGAGGCCGCCAGCTTCTTTGCAAGTTTTTCTACCTCATTAACGGAGATGGGCTCTTTCTCAGATCCGTCGTAAAGTATCCTGCCCCGGATTGTGAACCTAAACTCTCTCCTAACTAAAGGAGCGGGTCTCTTGCTGTATAGATTGTACAGCTCGGCGCGTCTCTGTCGTCCGATTTCCAGTACGTCCCTGAATCCCGAATTGGTTACAAACGCTGTCTTTGCGAGGCCGGAAAAAGTAAGCAGCGCATTAGTGGCAGTAGTAGTCGCATGAGATATTATTCTCACTTGATCGGGATCAATGTTGGATGAAATTAGTCCGTCAACAATTGCCCTCTCGATATTTTTTGTACTTGGTACTTTTAGAACATTGATTTTCTTGGAAGATTCGTCAAAGAAAACAAGATCCGTAAAAGTGCCACCTACGTCAACACCAATGAAGATTGTACGGGTGTCCGAATTCAAGGTGTTCAGATTACGAATTGTGAGCAGAGAATACTTTTATTTCATTTGTCATGGCATTCTTTTTTCTAGAACGAAACTGAAAACAGAATTCTGAAAGTATAACAGAGGTATCTTGGATTGGCTCGATTAATACAGCCAAATCCAAAAATTGAACAATAATGTGATGCTCCCGGCCAGTGAGATTCCGCGCGTGGCCGTTACCTGGAAAAGGGGATGGTTTCCTAGAGCTTGATTCTCTTGACCCCGGGCACACGATCAAAATCTTGGTCGTCGCTAACAATCTCATTAACCTTGTTTAATTTCATGATCTCTACGTGAAACGCATCCCTGGGCTTTACCTGCGGTAAGAAATAGAAATACCATGAATTATACTTTGCAAGGTGAGAAAAGCCCAAGAATTCGCGTGAAGATTTCAGGGATCTGGAAGGAAATGTAAAATGAGTTGATCACCGAAGTTAGAATCAAAACACGTTTTCAGGAACCAAGAATATGCGCCCTCCCTACGAGCAGGCAGAGTTCAGTTTCATGAATCTGGAATCGAGAGCTAGGAAGACACCCATCTTATAACATAGAAGTGTTACCGCTTCGACCGTATCATTGGGTACCCACATGGTGAAAAAAAAGAAACTCCAAAAATCTTCGCCTAAGACCGAAGCTGACCGAGTGCTTGAGAGATGCAGAGCCTGCGATTCGATCGAATTCGGCAGGTCAACCGTTATCGTGGACGAGTCCGATTACTTTTGAAGAAGGGCACAATCCCAGAAATCAAAGCTAGATTGATTCCTGAAATAGCCGATGTCGATTGGTAGACTTGCAGAAGAGATCAACAAATTTCTGGAAAGTGCCTCTGGGGCGAAACTTATTGAAGAAGCGCCATCCATCAAGACACCCGAATGAGAAAGTGGAAATAAGAAAAGAACTTCAGGAAATCCGCTGAACTTTTCAGCATCCCGCAGCTACTTGAAATACTTGCGGCATTGTCGCGGGCTTTTGTAATTACCAGCGGTACATAATTGTCTTGCAAGGGGGATTTAGGCGAGTTCGAGAATCAGATTTCTTACTTCACGAATCTTCTGCGCACTGGCCATCGCTTGTTGAGAGATAGTCTCTAGTATTCTGGCACACTCTTTACTCCGCTCGCCGCTGAAAGCTTCGGATTCAAAAATGACGGCTTGATCTAGGTCAATGCTCTTTCCCAGCAAGACTTCTATTCTTTCTCTAATCGCTCGTTGATCGGAAGCTAACAAGTCAAACCAATATTATATTGACATTCATGCTATTAGCCGTTGTCTTACTATGTTAGGTATTTTCTTACTGCCTTGTAACATAGATAATCCTTGGGTAGTTTCGTTGCGATTTATCGAATTCTTTCAGGTTTTCTAGGTTCGTCCTGAAATGATTTCAGCATAAGTGCATGATACCTCTGTCGCAGATATCGGTAATTTCCATTTACGCTATAACAGACGGGGTTTGCTCACCTATCACTCGATAATCTCTACAGATTTACAATCCATTAGAATTAACGATACTTCCTGACTGCGAGGCAAGAAGCTTCTATCTTTCTTAAAAGTGGAAATTTGGAATTGATTTCAGACACCTTGAAGTACCAGTGCAATTCCTGCGGACGAATTGTGTCAGCCCAACTACCTCATTTGCACAAGAATAAGAATATGGGCTACTGCGAGAATTTTGCAAAGCAGAATTTCAGGAATTTCTCTGATTGGCTATTGATAGATTAGGATATGTTGAGAACAGCGTAAGTGTTCAAGAACAGACTTTAATCTCGCTTCATACGAATCTCATCTTGCCTGCCTTGAATAAGAATAACAAGTGCAATTACCAACCCCAGGCGCCGCTGCAAGGATTAGAATCTGCCTTGCATTATTTTGCTTTGTTCTAAGAATTTTCCTCTATAATTTTTCATGTTGTCGAAAGCAATCATATTTATCTCTCCCGCATACACGCACGCCGAAGTGGGATTGTTTTTCCCCTCTGTCCAGACTGAGACATGGAAGATCTGTTTGTGCTGCGGCTCCAAACCAAGCGAGTAAACGTGCAACTTCTTCGAGATGAAGTAATCAGATCTTAAATTGTGAATGTCATCCTCGCCAATGATTTTTGCCAGTGCTTGGATTTCCCTGACCTCTTTGATAGATGGTTTGTAATACAAGACGATCTAACTACCTGCAAAACTTTGACTCAACGTGTTAATGCCACAGCTTGCTGTTAAGTGTTGAAAGAACTGGAATTCTCTTCAAAGATTGATTTATGATGTACGGCTGGCGACAAGGTCGATTATATCACCCGCGGCGAGGTTTCGGTGGAAATCAGATCAAAATCCGAGCTATTTGGGCGGAATACAGAAAACTTGCAAAACCAATTAATTCATTGAGCTGAATAGCCAAGGCGGAGGACCAACGAATATTTGCCAAGACTAATGGATATCGCTCTGGAACGCCTGGGCGACATACTACTCAATATGGCGGCGATTTCCGAAAAATCAGTTTCAAGGGCCATCCAATCTTACACTTCGGGTGAAAGTGCAAGGGATGAGATCAGAAAGGCGTCTATCGAGCTGAGAACCGACGAAGAAGATGTTAGTGAACTCGCCATTGAGTTGATAGCAAGATATCAGCCCGTCGCTTCCGACCTTAGATTCATCAAATCTTCGATGGAAATCGCGTACGGCTTTTCTCGTTTCGGGAGATATGCCTACGATATTTCAGAGGTGCTGGAAATCTTTGGTTCGCAAGCCGCCTGCGACCATTCAAGAGTAGAAGCTGCTGCAAAGACTACCATGGAGATGATCCGAATGAGCATCGACGCTTTCACTAACAGAGACGTGGAACTCGCAAAGCAGATTGCGCCGCTGGATGACTATGTCGATGAAAAGTACAGGTCGCACGTTTCCCAAATCGTTGGCTCTTCGGTTCCAGACAAGTGCCAGATAACGGCGATGTTGATTTTGCGTTATTTGGAAAGAATCGCAGATCACTCTGCGTCCATCAGCGAGTCGGTGATCTATATTACAACTGGAGAGAAATCGCCAAGAAAGTAAGAAGCCAGGAAAAAGACAGGAAAAGGGTTTGGCAACTTGCCGTCTGCTTTTCCGGGGTGTTTGACTTGATTAGTCGATACTACAGCAAATCTCACTTGAAGTGGAATCTGTGGGGATTTCCACGCCGTCTTTTTCGAATGAAGTGCTCGATTTAACAAGGGGTACTTGAAAGCCTCGTGGCCCTTCAGAGCATGAGTTAAGGTCGAGTCGAATGATTCATCCGGATTTAGAGCATTCAACAGTTACCTCGGTATTGTTTCTGAAATCGAGTCAGGAGCCTGCAACTTATTGAGCGGGACAAGCGATCTCGCGCTCCGGTAGAGAAAATAGCCTGCAGTTGAGAAAAGGATCGTGTTTCCCAATAAAGTTCCGGCGGGCGTAGCGAATAGGAAGGACGATTGAGAAAGTGTGGCTGTTATGATGAAAAAAATCCCTATCACAGCAGCGAATAGGGCTAGCCATTTCAAGTGCCTTCGCAGTGTTGGATCCCTTGCTCTGATTGCTACGGGCACAAACATGATCATTGATCCAAACGCCGCACCCCAAGCGAGATTAGCGATTATGGCAGGGGTGCTAGTAAACGCCCCATTGTTTCCTTGTGCAATTTGGGTTGCCAACGAAGAATTTCCAGTAATCGCTGAGAATATCACCCCCAATAAGATAAAGGACACATTGAAGATTTGAAAGGCCCAGAGCACGTAACGTATCTTGCTCCAATGTAGAGTATCTCTAAGCAGGGGGTCCGAGCGCCTGCTAGCAAGCACAGTCGCATCGACGAAGTAAATAACTCCGAGCCAAAAGGCAGAGGTCACAAGCGTGTATGCTACGCCGAATGTAACGTTGGACAATATTCCATTCGAGCCAGGTTGGGGCGAGGGAATTGCAATCAAGATAAGTACAAGCGAGAACACTCCGAGGCCAAAGGCTTGATTTCGATAAAGCCCAACAATTAACGCGTGCCTGATGTCAAAAGCCCAGTAGGCGGCGTAAACAAGGGCGAGCAACGGGACAAAGCCAAGAAAAGTAAGAATAATGTCACTACTTGACGTAGGTACTAACCTCCATTCCAGTTTTCGAAAAAAGTGAAGTTGTAGTAGCCGGGCTGAGGTGGGACTCCGCGCATCTTTCTAATTCTCA
>JABDCJ010000045.1 GCA_013288145.1 Nitrososphaerota archaeon
TGTCGGTGCAAGCATTGCCGGACTGATCGGAGCGAGGGAAATTGCCTCCGGAGGGATTAGCACTACAGTCTATGAAGAGCATAGAGAAATCGGCATTCCTGAAAAGTGCGATGGGCTTGTCAGCGCGGCTGGAATCAGCGAGCTTGGGATTGTTCCGCCTTCATATACTGTTCAGAATCAACTGACAAAAGCCCGATTTTTCTCCCCATCACTGAAAAAAGAAGTCGAGATCGACGCAAGAAAACAAAACGTCGTCGTTCTTGACAGATCGAGATTTGACAAGTACCTTGCTGAAATGGCTGCGAAAGAGGGCGCGAAAATTGAACTAGGAAGCAGGGTTTCTAAAATTGAGCAAAGCAATAATCACGCTTCAATTACAACGGGAGAATCGGCAGCTAAGATTGAATCAGACATTGTTCTCGATTGCTCAGGCTACGAGACTTTCATCAGAGGAGGTGGTCTGGTCCTGCAAGCTGCCCAGTACTTGGTCTATGGCACGTGGTTCGATAAATCAACAGTGGAAGTCTACCTTGATCCTGTCGACGCTCCAGGATTTTTCAAGTGGGTCATACCAATCTCCTACGACGTCGCGAAGATCGGAGTTGCAGGTCTCGGGATAAACACGTTTTCAGTCATGGATTCTTTTTTCGTGAAAGAGAGAAACGCGGTCCCTTTTAGAAAATCCGGGGCGCCCATTATCTGTTCGGGCACTACCAAGAAATTTGTCTATGGAAGGATAGTTAAGGCGGGAGATAGCTGCGGGCAGCCAAAGCCAACTACTGGAGGAGGGATCTACACCGGAGGATATGGCGGCCTGCTTGCCGGAAGGGCGATCAGAGAAGCTATCAAGACAGACGATATGGCGCAACTCGATAATTATGAAAAAATATGGAGATCCAAGTTCGGTGACGAGTTTCGTACTCAGCTTTATGCAAGGAATGTTTTTTCAAAAATGAAAGCCGGTCAATTGGACAAGCTGTTCGATATGGTAAACTCTTCGGGAGTTGCCAAGAAAATTTCAGAAGAAGGTGATTTTGACAGACACTCCATCGCTATAGTGAAAGCCTTTGGAATCGGGAACCTATTCAGCACTCTTGGAATCGTACTGTCAAACGAGATAAAGAGTTTAGTAAGTTAGGAAGTTTCTGGATCTGAAGATTATTTAGAGCAGAGTCGTTCTTCTGGTTTCGACAATATTCTCCACCCTGAAATAACCTTCATTCCGTTCATACCGTTAACTATATTACGAATGACGAGGAGAAGTACTTCCCTTACTCAATATGTCAGCAGAGAAACAGATTCAGCTGCCTGTGTGCTCCTCATGCAACAGGCCGATTATGCCAGGGGAGCGGGCTGTAAAATTCCTTTGTCCACAGTGCGGCGAAGTTTTGATCTGGAGAAATGAAAAATGCAGGGGTTTCTCTAGACCGTACAGATGCGTTAACTGCAGTTACGAAGGACCTTAAAGGAAGTTATTTTTCTAAATGCCAAATCTTCTCGTCAGAGTAAAGATCATGCCGAAAGAAGCGGAGATAACGCCACAGCAGATCGCTGGCGATATTCGGAAGCAAAACCCCGGAATTGAAATACGCTCTACTAAGGAAGAGCCAATCGCTTTCGGACTAGTCGCTCTGATTGCAGATTTTATTACAGACGACGAGGCCGGCGCGATGGATGCAATCGAGGTTGCCATAAAAAATTCCGAGCTCGTCGGCGAGTTTGAAGTACAGGGCGCAAGCAGGATTTCTGCTTCCGTGAAAAAGTAAATTTTTTCGACTTCACTTTTATTTACAAACTATTCTGGTGCTTGTCGGAAAGCAAGAAATAACTGGGTAGTAATTATTCCGCCCGGACGCGATCCGACAATGACCAAGCCGCGAGGAAGATCTCCGGGAATACAGCTGCGGGTAGCTGAGGCTGTACAGAAAGACGTCGGAAAATCCAGAGCACGACTTGACGTCGAGACTATGACAGCTTTGAAGGTATCTCCGGGGGACGTAATTGAGATCTCCGGAGGCGGCAGGAAATCGACCGCTGTTACCGTACTCCAGCAAGAAGAGGATACTGGAAGTCCCACAAAGTCAGAGGAGCTTGGAATCGTTCGAGTTGACGGAATTACAAGGAAAAACTCCGGGACCGCCATCGGCGAAAATGCCATGGTTCGAAAAATCGAATGCTTTCCCGCAAAATCTCTATCACTGACGCCAATCGGCACAAAGGGCGCAATGGACAAGGAATTCTCGGATTTTATTCGAAATCGCCTGAAGGGATCCATCGTCACCACAGGAGACGAACTTTCCGTGATTGTACTTGGAAATCCCATCGCTTTCAAAGTGCAAAAGCACCGCCCGAAGGGGTATGCGAAGGTAGAACCCTCAACTGTCCTAACTATATTGCCTGAATCTACTGTCAATAGGCGAAAGGTGCTTGCGGCAACCTACGAGGAGATCGGCGGGCTGGACGAAGAGATCCGGCGCCTTCGAGAAATAATCGAGCTACCTTTGAGACACCCCGAGGTATTCCAGAAGTTAGGCGTCGAAGCTCCCAACGGTATATTGCTTTACGGACCTCCTGGCTGCGGAAAAACCTTGCTCGCCCGAGCTCTTGCAAACGAATGCGAGGCAAATTTCTTCACTATGAACGGCCCCGAAATCATGAACAAGTACTATGGCGAGACTGAAGGGAAGTTAAGAGACCTGTTCCGGGAAGCTCGGGAAAATTCGCCCAGTATTATTTTCATTGACGAGATCGATGCGCTCGCACCCAGAAGAGAGGAAGCTTTCGGAGACGTCGAGAAACGCGTCGTTGGTCAGCTGCTCGCGTTAATGGATGGAGTCTCCGAGCGCGGAGACGTCGTGGTCATCGGGGCGACAAATCGGCCGGAGAGCATTGATCCTGCGCTGAGACGGCCAGGTCGATTTGACCGCGAGGTACAGGTAGGAGTTCCTAACATCGAAGCCCGCCTTGAAATATTGCAGATTCACACTCGCGGAATGCCGCTTTCTTCCGATGTCGAACTGGAAAAGATGGCGAGCGAACTTTACGGGTACACCGGGGCTGACCTGCGCGCACTTTGCCGTGAAGCCGGCCTGAAAGCGTTGCGAAGGTTTGTACCTGACATTGACATGGACAGCGAGAAACTGCCTCCCGATCTGATGGAGAGGATTCAGATAACTCCCGCAGATTTCAGAGAAGCTTCTAAGGAAATTGTTCCCACGGCGATGCGCGAATTTTTCACGGAGAGTCCGAAAGTCCACTGGAGCGATGTCGGTGGTCTCAAACAGGCAAAGCAGACGATAATAGAAAACGTTCTCTGGGCGATTAAAGACCCTTCAAGATTTCAAAAGGCTGGAATTTCGCCAGCTCGCGGGATATTGCTTTACGGGCCTCCAGGCTGCGGCAAGTCACTTCTTGTTAGGGCACTCGCAACTGAGAGCGGCGCGAACCTGATAACCGTCCGCGGGCCCGAAATATTTTCAAAATGGCTCGGCGAATCAGAGAAGGCAATTAGGGAGATTTTCAAAAAGGCAAAGACTTCTTCTCCCTGCATTGTGTTTCTGGACGAGCTCGATTCCATTGCCGTTACGAGATCCGGATACTCGCAGCAGACAGACCGGGTCCTGAGCCAACTGCTTACTGAAATCGATGCAGCAGGATCGGTGGGGGAAGTTTTTGTTTTTGGCGCAACTAACCGACCTGATTTGATTGATGTTTCACTCATCCGTCCCGGCCGATTGGAGCTACCGGTTTACGCTCCACCGCCGGATGAAGAAGCTAGGTCGGATATCTTGAAGATCCAAACGAGCAACATGCCTCTTTCACCCTCGGTCTCTTTTTCAGAGATTGCGTCTCAGACGAAGGGTTACTCCGGAGCTGACTTGCAATCGATCTGTCGAGAGGCCGCAATTGAGGCGCTCCGCAGAAATTCAGAGTCGCCCCTCATAACCCAGAGCGATTTTACATTCGCGCTGTCAAAGATAAAGCCGGCTCTCACGGCCGACATTGAGAACTGGTTCTCGGGCGTGCAAAAGAAGTTAAAAGGGGCTTCCGCGCCAGAGGGATTCATCGGATAAGAGCTCGGCTCTTTTCGATATCTCGTTACCTCGGGTGCTTTTACTAAATTTATGAAATATCCACTTCGAAACATAGTCTATGAAAAGATGAAGGCAAGCGACAACATGACCGACAAGGAGCTCTTGACCGGACTCCAGCGGGACGGCGAGGACATCTCTATGCGAGACCTCAACAAGGTTTTGATGCAGCTTGAGATCATAGGCCTCATCACTATTCGCTGGCAGACGAAGGACACCCGAAGAATTGAAACTGTAAAAGCCGAGACTAAACTGCAGCGAATGCCCGGCGAGTAAGCAAAACCTGAATTAGGCGCTCTCACTTTCTACACTATAGAAATGGGCGTTAATCTTCGCAATATCGCCGATCCCAAAAAGATCGAGCTTGAAGAGCTCGGAGGAAAGACTGTCGCAATCGACGCGTTCAATACGCTTTACCAGTTTCTTTCCATAATTCGCGGGATGACTGGCGAGCTTCTCCACGACAATAAGGGCCGCGTCACAAGCCATCTCAGCGGCCTGTTTTACCGGAACATGAACCTGCTAGAAGCCGGGATGAAACTGATCTACGTCTTTGATGGAACACCGCCCAAACTGAAAACTCTCGAAATTCAGAGACGCCGTGAAGTGAAAGTTGCTGCGGGAGAGTTGTACAAAGTTGCCTTGGAAAAGAAGGACTTTGAGTCCGCGAAAAAATATGCGTCCGCCACCGCTTACTTGGATAACCAAATGGTCGAGGAATCCAAAAAACTACTAGACCTGATGGGCATTCCCTGGGTTCAGGCACCTTCCGAGGGTGAGGCAACCGCTGCTCACCTGACGAGCACTGGAAAGGCGGATTTTGCTGGGAGCCAAGATTACGATTCACTACTTTTTGGTGCTATGCGGCTTGTTAGAAATCTTACAATATCTGGAAAAAGGAAATTGCCCAATAGGAGCACCAGAGTTGACGTTATCCCCGAGACTGTTTACCTCTCCGAGGTATTGACCAAGAACGCAGTTACAAGAGACCAACTGATCGATATTGGTATACTCCTGGGGACAGATTTCAATCCTGATGGCTTTCCCGGAATCGGTCCAGCGACCGCTCTAAAACTTGTGAAAAAATATTCCAAGATCGAGAACATTCCCGATGTCAAGGGCAAGCTAAACTTTGACCCCAACGAGATCAGGGAGATATTCATTCACCCGCAGGTCTCGACCCGCGACGATCTCGACCTCACACAAAAAAGATCCGGAAAGCGAAAAGCTGCGCACTTTCCTCGTGGACGAGCATGATTTTTCGAAGGAGAGAATTGACTCGGCGCTCCAGAGACTTGACGCGCGAAAGAAAGTCCAGAGCCAGTCGCTCGAACAGTGGTTCTCGAAATAATTGCGTGAAGTTGTAACAGTCAATGTCCGAGAATGATCCAGACAAGGACGTAAATGAATTTCTCGCAAGGTCGAGATCTGGGCTAATTCTCTCACTGAAAGCGGAAGGGATTTTGAAATCAAAAAGTGTGGAGCAGGCGTTGCAAGATATTCCGAGAGAAGAGTTTCTGTGGACTGGTTCGCCGAAATCGCTGGCATATCTAGACGAGCCGGTATCTCTTAACCAAACAGGGCAGACTATTTCCGCTCCACACATGGTCGTAATGATGCTTGAGGAGTTGGAGCTAAAGCCCGGATTGAAGGTGCTGGAGGTCGGTGCAGGAAGCGGGTACAATGCTGCCCTAATTACCTGCATGGTTACAAAGGGGATCTCTGAACCTGAAGATCCTCTCGTAGTAACCATCGAGAGAAATCCACTGCTCGCTAATTTTGCCCGTGAAAACATTGAGCGGATGAAATTATCAGGGTATTGTCGCGTGGTCGAAGGAGATGGTTCTCTCGGTTATCCGCAAGAAGCTGAGTGGGAATTTTATGACAGGATCATTGTAACTGCGGGGGCTCCAAGAGTACCTGCTTACCTGAAAAAACAGCTAAAGGTGGGTGGAATAATGGAGGTACCGGTCGGCAGCGGAATGTACCAGAGACTGCTCATTTTGAAAAAGAATGCGATAAAAGAATTCGAACAGCGTCGGTCGGTCGACTGCGTGTTCGTTCCTTTGATCGGCGCCGATGCACACAACGTCTAGGTCTGATTTTTCAAGACAATGTAATGGTAGAGTAGAGCGGCTACGATTGCACCTGCAATTGGACCAATCCAGTAAACATACCAGTTTGTGAAATTGAGTGACGCGACCATCGGCCCAATTGCCCTCGCGGGATTCATCGCAGCCCCTGTGAAAGGCCCTCCGGCCATGATATCTATCGCGATTGCAAGTCCTATACCAAAGCCGCCAATCTTTGGTGCTCTGGGATCAACTGCAGTACCGAACACTGCATACAGGAGTACGAACGTCATGATTGCTTCGAAAAGAATTCCTTGCGCTATGCTCGTTTGTGGGCCAAGCGCAGGAGCTCCCCACCCTACAGCCTTTCCGAGGTTATCCGGAAATACCGCGAAAAGAAGGTACCCTGCAATAATCGCTCCGGCTACTTGTGCGACAATGTAGACAGCCGCGTGGGCTACAGATATTCTGCGGGTCACGAGCATTCCAATTGTGACCGCCGGATTGATGTGCCCACCTGAAATGTTCATGGCTGCCGAGACGGCAATTGCAAGAGCGATTCCATGCGCCAGAGCAATCACGATCAGAGTATTACCCTGCGTCGCGATGATCGAGCCTGCCCCGATGAAAGTAAGAATAAAAGTACCGATCGCTTCGACAGTTACCTTTTGGCCGAGGCCTGCTGCTGACAATTCGCGGGCTCTACCTGCTCAGCGGGCCTTTTTATTGCTTATAGCTTGGGTCGGACCGATTAGAATTTCGGATTCTTACATCCCGACTGAATGGGATACTTTAGCTTGCCCTAACTTCAGACTTTTTTTGCAACATCTCCAGATTTTGCTCGAATCTGCTTGAGATCGTCCCCGTCCCAAACAAACTCTAGCCTCTTGCGATTTTTCACGAGGTCCTCTGATTCTAGGACGTACCCCGCAACCAGAGGAAATCCAATTGTGGCCTCAACGTATGCCGTCGCCCTAGTCGCCTTTTTCGACACTTTGCCCCAGGATTTTGCCTCATCCAGAGTGCTTCCAGTTAGACCACCCCAGTGCGGTGCGTCTGTCGTAATTTGAAAGACGTATGAGTGCCCTTGAGTATAGTCCAGCATCACGGCCGCGTCGTTAATGTAATTTTTTGGGACTCCGCCGCCGATATAGATTGTACCCGTTTTCTTGGATTTTAGGACGATCTGAGCAATCTCGTAATTATCCTGAATCGTGTCGAGCTGCATGAGCTTCTCGCCGCCCTTTTTCGCTGCGCGGTAAAGTCCAGCAAGACCTATTCCGAGTGAAGAGTCTGCAATCGCCGGGACGAAAATAGGCACTCCCCTCTTAGCTGCGGTCCCGATAATCGAATTAGGATCTGATGTCGCAAGAAGCCCAACCTCACGCATGAACTCCCTCGTCGAGTACTTTCTTGGAGGTAGCGAAGCCGCGAGCTCCCCGACTACGTCGTCAGTCTTCACGAAGCCAACCTCATCCACGTAGGCGTCGTAGATTCTGTCGATGTAAAGGTCATGCAAAACCGCGTCGTCTGCCTTCGGCGTGCCCATATAGTGGTGATATCCGAGTGCCTGATAGAAGTCCTGATAGACGATGGCCCCAGTTGAAACGATGACGTCTACAAATCCCGCATCAACAAGATCCCGGATAACTTTGCGCAGACCGCCTGCGATCAATGCTCCCGAGAGTCCAAGGAAAATCGTTGGTCTGTCCTTGTCTGAAATCATGTTTTCGTAAACGTGAGCGCACTCTGAGATTGAGCGGCTCTGGATGCTCGTCCGAGACCACGCCTCAACGAGATTCCGGATGCTGGTCGCTTTTTGCAAATCAAGCTGAGCCACGGGAACTGATAGCAGCTTCCTTCGTTCTGCCTCGACTTTTTTCGAAAGATCTATTTGGCTTGCCTTGCTTTCGAAATACTTGAACTTCACTTTGGACGCTGTTTCGCGGCTCATTTTTTGTTTTTGAAAAAGGCACACGGCTAAAAAACTAATCTAGATACACGAAAAATTCTGAGAGCTAAAGTTCGGGGATTCTTTTGAAGTAAATATTCAGCATGGAAAAATTATGCGCCGCCGGACCGACTTGAACGGTCGACCAGCTGGTTTCTTTACTCAGATCCGAATCGGAGAGCTCGTTACTTCGTTTAACAGCCAGATGGGCTTACTCGACCGATGTAATTCGATCAAGTGAATCTGCTCTACCTAGCTGAGCTACGGCGGCAAGAGATTCCGGTCTTCAAACGAACGATTTTTTGTTCTAATAAATCTTAGAGTGAAGCCCTGATGCGAGGGACTTCTATTTTGACCGGATTTCTGCGTCGCGTAAGATTCTCGTATCAGGATAGTCTTCGTCCAGCATGTGAGAGAGCTTCTCATGAACGTCCAGATAGTCTAGCCCTTTCGACGTGGTCTGGTAGGTGAAGCTGTCAGACCCTGGGACCCTTCTTGCTTCTATGAGATCTGCCTTCATCAAGTTCTGAATGTACTGGTTTGCTTCCGAGAGCGTGATCTTTGCAGCATTCATGAGGGTGACCCTCAGTGCACCGGTTTTTGCAGTGTTGAGGACCGCCTTTACCACGTTGAAATCACCAAGATCTTTACTTGACGGCGGCGTGACGGTGTTGGTGGTTACAACGGTATGGCTAGACCCAGTAATCGTCACTGGTTTGCCGTCCTCAAGCTCATCTTCTAGCTCGCCCTGTGCGAGGATTGAATCTGTAGTTTCCCTCGTTTCCTCAGCTTCAGCCTCTTCCGCCTTTGCCGCTGACATTGCACTTTCAACGACCGATTCTTTCGCAAAGTAAAGAGAGAGGATTTTCTTTTCTTTGCTGTAAGACTCGTGTGTAACCGCTAATCGAACATTATTGCCTGCCTTGCTTTCCAAGAGTCCGGCGATTAGTCCGTTGAGGTAGCTTCCTCCTGCAAAATAAGATCCGTTTGTTTCAATTGCCGCGGGTTCGTTGATATTTACCTGATAAATGTCCCGATCGAGATTTGATCCGAAAATCCCCCAGCCCGATGCGCGGAGATAACCCTTGATTGCCTCCGTCATGTACTCTTGCTGCTTTTCTGCGGGAATGGCATCAGATGTTAGATCTTCTGTAATGCGATGTCCCTGGGCTCTACCCTGCTCGAAAAGCATGCTTTTGACCGCCTTTGCTTGATCTTCATCAAGAGATTTGAGCGAACTCTCAACCGCGAGCAGAGTTTCTGCGTCCAGAATTACTGCGCGTCTGTTGTTTGAAACTAAAAGTGGAAAGAGGTAGTTACTGAACGTCCTCCCACTCATCTTAATCTTTTCAGCTCTTTTTATGAAACGAAGTTTTCGGATTAGAATCAAAAGGTCGTCCATCTGGCAGTCCATTTTTGCTGTGTCAAGAACGCAATCCAAGACGAATTCAGAGGTCGGTTCGTTCCCTGGAAATACCGAAGCAGAAATTAACTTGGCGTGATGAACCTGAAAAATTTGAAGAATCCTTTCTGGACAGTCGTCCTCTCCTCTTTTGGATCCATAGATGAAAAACTCGCTAACGTTCCTAATCGTAGAATTCCTTGGCAGTCCGAGCCGGTTTGGCACGTACTGGCTTTCCGCAACCGCGACCTTTGCTTTTGAGCTGAAGAGCATTTTTTCTGATCAAGACCTCTTTTGGGAATGTGGACGAGATACAGAGATAGAAATGCATCTAGATTTGATTTATCGAATTTTTCCGTTCCCATGAACAAGAATGTCAATTCTTCTGCAATTCGGCAAGATTTTACCGCAGATGAAAAATCGCAGTGTCAAAAATAGGGCTCTGAAGTGAAGAAAGAGAAAGAGTAGCTGTTCACGAATAGAATGCGCTACCAAGGAAAAAAGCTTTCTTGCCCAATTTCAAGGACACTCGTTCCTGTAGTTAGTATTATAGGCGGGGAAATCTCGGTTAGTACTTTGGATAAGGAACTACTGTTTTGAGGAACGATTTTAACGTTAGAATCGGCGGCGCCGCGGGAGACGGCGTATCATCTACGGGCGAAATTTTTGCCCGTACATGCTCCAGAAGCGGTCTACACGTTTACGGAATGAATAGCTACCAGTCTGCTATCCGCGGCGGACATGTGTGGTTCCAGATAAGGGCCAGCGTCGAGAAAGTTTCAAGCCAGGGCGACAACCTGGACGTGCTTATTGCCCTAAACTCTGAGACAGCTGAAATTCACGCGCCATTTGTTTCCAAGGGCGGAGTGATCATTTTCGACAAGGACAAGGTCAAATTTAACACGAGTCTCGCTCCAGAAGGCGTGAAGGTCCTCGCAATGCCTCTTGGCGATCTTGCGCGAAAGTTCGACAAGAACCCGATAATGCAAAACACCGTTGCGCTTGGCGCGACGATCTTCCTTCTCGATTTGAATTTCGACATTTTCTCACAGGTCCTGGCTGATATCTTTGGAAAGAAAAAACAGGCTGTGATCGACGCAAACACCAAAGCTGCAAGTTCAGGTCTGGATTTCGCAAAGCAAAGTTACCCACAGCTCGAAGTAAAGTTGACCCTGCCTTCAAACCCCCGACCGAAGCTTTTGATGACCGGAAATCAAGCGATCGGACTTGGGGCGGTAATGGCGGGATGCAAGTTCTATGCAGCGTACCCAATGACTCCCGCTTCCGGGATACTTCACTGGATGGCTGCTCATGCTGCATCGCAGAAGGTTGTGGTGAAGCAGGCCGAGGATGAGCTTGCAGTGATCAACATGGGAATCGGCGCAGCTCATGCAGGAGTTAGATCCATGGTTGGAACTTCTGGCGGAGGATTCTCGTTGATGGTTGAAGCTCTTGGCCTTGCAGGGATGACCGAGACGCCAATTGTAATCATTGAATCGCAGAGAGCCGGACCGTCGACCGGTCTTCCAACAAAAACAGAACAGGGCGATCTTAACATGATGACAGGTGCTTCGCAGGGAGATTTTCCTAGGATAGTTCTTTCTCCGCTAACGGTCGAAGATGCGTACTATGCCACGATCGAAGCTTTCAACTTGGCAGAAAGATTCCAGTGTCCGGTCATTGTCGCAAGCGACCTTTTGCTCTCTGAGCATCTAGAAACCGTTGACGAATTAAGCTCAAATGTAATCATTGACCGTGGTGAACTGATCACGACTGCTCCAACAGAGGAATACAAGAGATTCAAACTTACAGAAACCGGGATATCACCTAGGGCAATTCCTGGAACTCCGGGAACCATTTACGTAGCCGCAAGCGACGAGCACCAGGAGAACGGGGTGGTCGTAAGCGATGTTCTCTCTGGAATTCCGAAGTACGTTAAGGTTCGGGAACAACAGATGGAAAAGCGCATGAAAAAGATGGATCTCGCGAGAAACGAGCTCTCTGCGCCCAAGATTTATGGCGATCCCGCCGCCGAGCTTACTTTGGTTTGCTGGGGATCGACGTTCGGTGTTGCGCTCGAAGCTTCGGAAGAACTTACCAGAAACGGAATTACTACTAACGTCTACGCAATAAGAAACGTAATGCCTTTCAAATCAGATCAGGTCGAGGCAACGCTGAAAAGTGCAAAGAAAGTGCTTGATGTGGAGTGTAATTACTCTGCCCAGATGGCTCGCTGGATTAGGGCCGAGACGGGCTTCGAGATCAAGGACAAGTTCGTGAAGTACGACGGCGAGCCGATCTACGTTTTTGAAATCGTGAACAGGGCAAAAAAATTGATGGTTGGTTAGATAAGAAAATTGTTAGAAGTATCGAAATACAAAAGTGAAACGCGCCCGGACTGGTGTCCAGGCTGCGGAGATTTCGGAGTACTAAACGCGCTCATTCAGGCGGTTGCGAATCTAGACATCGATCCAAAAGACCTCCTTGTCGTTTCTGGAATCGGGTGTTCGAGTAACCTTCCCGGATTCATCCACTCGTACGGGTTTCACAGTCTTCACGGCCGTGCGATGCCTATTGCGACCGGGGCGAAACTAGGAAATCCCGAACTAAATGTCGTGGTGACTGGTGGCGACGGAGACGGTTACGGAATCGGACTCGGACATTTTGTACACGCGATGCGAAGGAATCTCGACATTACTTACATCGTGATGGACAACCAGACGTACGGTCTTACAACTGGACAGGCTTCGCCAACAAGTCAGAAGAATTTCGTTACAAAGTCGTCCCCAATGGGGACAATTGAGGAGCCGATAAATCCGATCGCCATAGCTGTAGTAGCAGGAGCCAGCTACGTGGCAAGGGGATTTTCGGGAGATCCGAAACACCTCACGGACCTGATTCAAAATGGAATAAAGCACAAGGGATTTGCACTGATTGACGTCTTCAGCCCATGCGTCACCTGGAATAAGGTGGATACTTACGACTATTTCCGCCAGAAATGCTACAAGTTCAACGGTGCTGATTACGACACCGGAAACATCGAGCAGGCACTCGCTAAATCAAGAGAGTGGGAGCCAAAGATACCGCTCGGTCTTTTCTATGAGACGCAAAAGCTTACCTATGAAGAACAGGACCCCGCCCTAAAATTTGGCAATCCTGTTAAAGCTAAATTAGGCGTTAGCGATCCAAAACAGCTATTTCAAGAGTTCATCTAGAACACCGGCAATCTAGCAGGCCACGAACCTAATTCTTGCTTGGTCGATTGCCTCGGATAGGTTCGAGCCCTCTTTTACTGAGAATCCGAATGATGCTTGGATCTGGCGGATCGTTAACCGTTCGATGAATCGATAACCGGTTTCTCCCAGAATCCTGCCTAAGCATTCGCCGAGCTCAACAGGTTTCAGTGGGAATTGCTCCCGGGACAGGCGACACTCCTTGATTATCATGTAGTAAAGCAGCGTTCTTGGAGAATCCCCGAAGGAAGAGAGAACTTCATCAATGCACTTGAGGATTCTCGCGTTAAACTCATCGTCCGTATACGCCACGAATTTTTGTAAAAATCACTAAATTGATAAGGATTTATTCGGGATTTTGATAAAGTGAACACTGAGAATTGCTTTGTTTCAAAAAAATGGAAAAAATATGGTTATTCTAGTTTTCGGAGATCGAAAAACTGCGAAGAAAAGTCGAATTGCAACTGTAATCCGATCTATGGCACGGTGATTTCAATTATTTTTGAAACTGCGAGCGAGGCTGTCCGAGCGGTTATTGTGATAAGATAAACACCTGGTTTGGCTCCGGCGTTATGAATCGTGATTGTTGATTGGAAATTTCCGTTTCCGCTGTTGTGAGTGAATGAGTATGTGAAATTACCTTGGCTGGTAAAATTGCCAACGTAGCCAGCAAGGTTCACGCTTTCTGACTGACTCGAAACCGAGAGTCCTAGCGAAATCTGTTTTCCGCTCGCGACGCTCGCAGAAGATCCGGAATAATTTACGACTTTCAGACCGACTCCAAGATCTTTGGTGATATTCACAGTTCCAACTTTGCCAGTAAACAATTCCGTGTACCAGGGCTGGCCGTTATTCGACAATGCGCTTGTGAGAGCGTAGCTAATATTACCTTCCGACACTATTCGGGTTGGAATAAAGTACTCGACAAGCGTGCTTGAGCTCGGGATGAATTCACTCATCGCATTCCCTTGGTGCTCGTTGAACCAGATATTGTCGTTCGAATCAACAGAGATGAAGTAAGGTAGAGAATAAGTTAGAGAGTTGTTTGAAGTAGAAATGGTCTTGATTAAATGAGCCTCCGGATTCAATTCGGATATGAAACTGGGTCCGTGCTGAGTGATCCAGACATTCTCGTGAGAATCCACCGCGATTCCAACCGGCGTACTAATTATGCCGGTCAAGTTCTGTATCGTGAAATTTCCATTGTAGAAATATCCAATCGAATCCGTACCCGCAAGAGTAAACCAGATTTTACCGAGAGAATCGACTGTAATCCCCGACGGTTCCGTATCACCTGATTGTGGAACACCGTACTCTGCTATTGTTCCATTTGGAGTCAGTTCGCCGATTTTCCCAGCGGATAGTTCCGTAAACCAGACGTCATGATTTTTATCCAGACTCAGCCTAAATGGAAAAGAGTTTGGAGTAGGAATCTTGTACTGTAGGAACTTGTTACTGCTCATATTAAATCCCCAGATGGAGTTAGACGATAAATCTGGAAACCAGACAACCTGCCTTGAATTATCGACCACGATCCCCCATGCAACCAGGGCGCCATTCTTCAGGCCCGTGATGTGATATTCATGAATAGTTCCATTCGCCGGATTTAGTTCCGCTATGGAAGATAGATTCCAGAGAGCAAACCACACGTTCCCGGATGAATCAATCGTTATGGCATTAGGCGAAGTTTCCGTACCCTGAGTCGGATATTCGGCCGTAAAAGCGGATTTTTCAACGTGACTAACGTAAGTAGTCGCCGGGGCGGCTGAATTGGTGCGGGTACGAAAGTAGCTTACGGATATGACAGCTCCCGCAGCGATCAGAACGACTAGAATTAACGCCAGTTTGCGATTTTTTCGTGTCTTTCTTCTTCTACGCAATCCCGGCTGTTCAATATTCGCTCCCAATCGCATTAAATCTAGTGGTCGGCCGAGAGCATGCCAACACTATGCTCTACTTTCATTAAGCTATAACGCGATTTAGGTATCATCATCGAGGCGAAATGCCCGAAAATTGAAAGAGTGAAACGTTCCTCATCGCGGCCGAGGAATGCCGAGCCTAAGCTCCCGGCGTCATGCCAAGTTGCTTCATCAGCTCGGCCATGTTAAAAGTATCATAGTGTTCCGCAATCAGCCCATACTTGTTAAAACGGCAAATGTCAATGTTGTCCAACTTTACCTTTTTGCCGGTCGGCGGCATGCTCATGAGATTTCCTTTTTGAGTGCCTTCAACCGTGTTGTAACGAATAACGAAATCATTTTCAGCAACCATAAAGAGAGTAGTGAATTTCAAAACCGGCGAAAACGGATCTCAGCCAACCAATGGCTTTCTTAAAGCCCTCTCGGCCTTTTGTCATTTCTGGGGGAAAAGAAGGGTCGTGGTCGGGGCGATCTACAGTAACGTACCGGTCGGCCGCATCCAAGTTGCCGCGATTGATTACTACATCGTATAATGCTTGGAAAGTTTCCTTGTTTTTTTCTTGTGGGGTCATATCAAGGCTAACAATTTTCCAATGCTATCTCCCTTGTGCAAGTAAGGCCCTTAGTATTAAGTGTAACACGATTCCCAGAAAAATCTGAATTTATTCACTCGTTTGGATCAATTGACCTCCAATTAAGCGTGAGGTCGCTCCCAAAATTTGGCTGGAGCTGAATGAAGCCGAGCTTTCACTTGATAGCATTTTTGTTGATCAATCGAGCTTTCAGAATTCAGATACCTTTCACTCAATAGTACAAATGTAGAAATGGGTCTAAGGTTTCTGGGAGGCCTCTCAGTCTGTATGCCGCTTCATAATCTGGGACTAAGAATTAATACATGAAGCGTTAGGTCGGTTTTTGGCGGATCAAAGATACCTAAATTCGAAAATGAAGATAGATCGAATTTGGACTTGATTTCTCTTCAAGAGAAGGCTCGAACTCTTTCTGACGATTTGCTCGATCGAGATATTGCTGAAATTTCAACGGAGATCGATTTTCTCGAAGAACAAGTAAGAGTTGATCTTCGTAGTTATTCTCCAAAATCACTTGAGGAAGCTCACCGAAGGATCGCTCATTTCAAACAAAGAGCCGAGATTCTAAAAATTGAGCTGGCAAGGAGAAGCTCGAAATAGTTTAGCGCTCTAAAAGCCGACACTTGTTAACTGAGACCCCGGCAGAGGCTAACTAAACGAAGCCGTATTGACAAACATCCAACGAACGAAAAACGGTCAGAAATTTGTTCTTGAATTTACGGCAACGAAACAGAACCGAAAACCGGAATTAAAGTTGGGGGTTAAGATAGATGGAAAACTTTGATTCGAATCGCTAGTGCGAAGGTTCTGTATTCATCTTCGGATTTTCCGAAAACTTGATAGAACACATCCTGCTTGAGCTAGAAGGATGGCTTGAATGAATTGAGCGTCCTTACCAGCTATCTGGCTTATTTCTTGGTCTACTTCCTACTCATTGCAGTGGGTATCTATAATCAGACTCTTGGAGTGTACGTCCCGGGAATTGCGATCGCCGGTCTGATTGCAGTTCCCCTTTATTTTTGGCTCAATTCAATCTGGCAAGGAGAGAGGATCGAAAACTCAATCTCCAGCCAAACCGTAACGAACCGTGCGAAGACCTATCCACCGATCGGTGACACAGAGAAAATCAACCAGGTTCCAAAGGGGAATTAACAGAACGAAACCATGGGCGGTGGGCATTCAACAGACGGTAATTTACCAAGACCAAGTCTAATTCATGTTGTCATGTTTGTAGACGACCCGCCATGTCTTCTGACATGAAAAAACACGAAGAAAAATCCAATCAACTAGACGAAGAAAAAACAGAACCGCTTCTAAGGTTCTGAACAATATTTGAATAGTGAGGCTATATTTCGTTGCTGTCAAAAGCCGATGGGTAATCTGGTTCTGCAAATGATGGACTAGGGATTTCTTCGGGAGCTTCCTCGATTGTTATTATCGAAAAAGCACTTTGACCGGCTAATTCACCTTGAAGATTTTGATAAGCATGCGAGATTGAGAACAACTTTCTCTGAGCTTTAGAGGAGTTGTCTTTCGGAAATTCCGGTTCATCGTAATTCTGGAAGATTACTGCAAAATAATCATGACCAGCATCCTTCAAAGTAACTCGGTAGCGCATAATCCGGGCTTTGGAAGATTTCAACAATTAAGTATTTATTCGAGCGTTTAGAAAAGCGCCAAAAATTTGTACCACTCTGTGTTCTCCCTGCATATCTTCCCCTATTGATCTCCGGGATATTGCGCCAGACGGAGTACGCCATAATCACAATATGGAAAGAATTAACTGGGGAATCTGAGACCGAGAAAAAACAATGCGTGGAATAAGGGTGACTGAAACTCCAAGATTTGGTTCTGCAAAAAATTGAAGGGTGAATTATGCCGGGAACTATACCCAGTCAAGGATCACTCTTTCGGTCAAGGATTATGCAGAAACCCGGCAAGTTTAGCGAGGGATTTCCCGAACCTTGTCGGGAAATGAGGCCGGGGAGAAAATCTGATTCGTAATCTAGCATTCTTAAGACCAGATCACCTATATTGATGTTCAACAATGAAACGCTATGCCGAATAAACGAAAAGACAAAATGACACCCGCTGAAGAGAGAACCCTCGCCATCAGATTGAAAGAAAACAAGAAACACAATCATAAACCGTCAAAGCGAGAATAGCTTCCCTGAACATCTAATTCCTGACCGAAGCAAGAATATCTATTCGCGATATCGCCATTTGAGTTGATCCAATGGCTCTGCCGGTTGACCAAAGAATCATCTTAATCGTAGGACTTACAATAATTGTAATGGTCGTGGTAGTCGTAGTACGTGTCTTGACGGGCCGAAAATGGTCGAACATCTGACGAAAGAAAACAATCAGAAGTTATTTCCTGAACTGATGGCAAGGAAACAGAACCTTCGCGAATCACCCATAATGAATATAACATATGTCATATTATTTGACTCTAGCAATCAGTCCGGACTAACCCGATTTGCTAATTTGAGATGTCATCTATGCAACATATTTTGGAAATTATAGACCTCCACGCTGGTATTGCGGATAAGGAAATCTTGAAAGGAGTCTCGCTTACCGTAAAGTCTGGTGAGATTCACGCCTTCATGGGTCCGAACGGATCCGGAAAGAGCACGCTTGCCTATACATTGATGGGCCACCCGAAGTACAAGCTGATTTCAGGAGACATCAAGATTGACGGGACGAGCATCAAAGACCTGCCACCAAACCAGCGCGCCCTAATGGGATTGTTTCTTGGTTTCCAGTACCCGTTAGAAATTCCAGGTGTTAGCCTCTCGAACTTTTTGCGCATCTCTTACAATGCAGTCAGGAAGGATGAACCCATGCTCGTGCGCGATTTCAGGAAATTGCTAGAGGACAAGTTCGAAGTTGTAGGTATGGAAAGAAGCTTTGCGACGCGTTATCTGAACGAGGGATTTTCAGGCGGAGAGAAAAAGAAGGCAGAAGTCGTCCAGCTTTCTGTATTGCGGCCAAAGTTTGCCGTCTTGGATGAAACTGACTCTGGGCTGGATATCGATGCCCTAAAGCTCGTGGCAGATGGAATTAACTCTGTCAAGAGCTCCGAAATCGGCATCCTTCTGATTACACACTACCAGCGTATTCTACGCTACGTAAAACCGCAGTTCGTGCACGTTCTCGTCAAGGGGAAGATCGAAGTATCCGGCGGACCAGAGCTCGCAAACAAGCTCGAAGAGCAGGGGTACAGTTGGATTCAGGGGGCAGATGATACATCTGACGAAGAGGAAAGAGTAACAGCGCCCGGCGACCGAGCTCCTGCAGTGTAATGTGCAGGAACGATTTCTTCGTTAACGCTTAAAGCGCGCCTTTCCGGTACAAGGTACCTTATGGCTGTGCTAGGACCACACCCGCTAATTACCGTGGTTATTCTCTTTGTCGTTTTCTTTACAATTTTTTTCCTTCTAATTTACGGTAGTCTTCATTACATCGAGGGGAGAAAATCTGGGAAAACCTCTGACTCGGAAGATGGGTTGAGACAGGGAAATGAAATCCCGACTTTTGCCAACACAAAAACATGTCCTAATTGCGGTACCGCAATCCCCGGGATCGCGGAGTTCTGCCCCGAATGCGGGAATCCTCAGATCGCTGCCTAGTGCTCTATCCAATATAGCATAGCAATTCTGGCTGGATTTTTACGCGAATTATCAGAAGGCTTATTAGACAAATATAACATATGTCATATGTTCAGATCGTTCATGTCAAGACAAGTAATCAACGAGGATTATAGTAAATACGATTTCAGGGATCCAGAGGAACTCGTATTCAAGTCGAAGCAGGGTCTAACACGATCCACTGTCGAAGAAATCTCGAAGATGAAGAACGAGCCAGAGTGGATGTTGAATCTGAGGCTGAAATCTTACGATTATTTCATGGCTCGCCCGATGCCCAACTGGGGTGGCGATCTATCACGGATTGATTTTGACAACATTTACTATTACGCAAAGCCGACCGACAAGATGGGGACTGACTGGAAAGATCTTCCGGAAAATATCCGAAAGACATTTGACCGTCTGGGCATTCCCGAGGCAGAGCGTAAGTTCCTCGGTGGAGTTGGCGCACAATATGAATCTGAAGTTGTATACCACTCTCTAAGAGAAGACTTGGAAAAGAAGGGCGTTGTGTTTCTTGACACAGACTCTGCACTGAAGAAATATCCAGAAATTTTCAGACGCTATTTCGGCACAATCATTCCGCCCAACGACAACAAGTTTGCAGCACTCAATACAGCGGTATGGAGCGGAGGAAGTTTCGTTCACATTCCGGCTGGAGTCAAGGTAGATGTCCCGCTTCAGGCTTATTTCAGGATCAACTCGAAAAACGTCGGCCAGTTCGAACGGACTCTAATCATTGCGGAACCTGGCTCTGAGGTGCACTACATCGAGGGATGCACTGCTCCAATTTACTCTTCAGAATCTCTCCACTCGGCGGTGGTCGAGATTATCGCGAAGAAGGGCTCGAAGGTAAGGTACACTACAATACAAAACTGGTCCAAGGATGTCTACAATCTGGTGACCAAGCGCGCTTACGCTTACGAGGATGCGACAGTCGAATGGGTAGACGGAAATCTCGGCAGCCGCCTTACGATGAAGTACCCGTCCATCTATCTTGTGGGACGAGGCGCAAAGGGCGAAGTCCTGTCGATCGCTTTCTCAGGCAAAGATCAGCATCAGGACGCAGGTGCGAAGATCTACCACCGCGCTCCGTATACAACTTCAAGAATTACTAGCAAGTCGGTCAGCAAAGATGGCGGCCAGACGACTTACCGTGGAATGCTGCACGTCGACAAGGGTCTTCCAGGAGTTAGATCGAGCGTAAGATGCGATGCGCTGTTGCTCGACGAAAAGTCAAGGACAGACACTTATCCATACAACGAAATCGAGGAGCAGTCTGCTAACACGACTCACGAGGCAACTGTCGGTAAGATCAGCGAAGAAGCAATGTTCTACCTGATGAGCCGTGGTATGTCAGAATCCGACGCGTTGAGCATGATTGTCATGGGCTTTCTTGAGCCGTTCACAAAGGAACTCCCACTGGAGTACGCGGTCGAGCTAAACAAGCTAATCCAGCTAGAAATGGTTGGATCTGTCGGCTAGTCTCGAATCCAGGACTAATGGAAATAAGTTACCCGTCAACTTTGATGGGTCTCCTACTTTCATTTTATTTTCGATAAAAATTAGGGCAGTGGCTGCATTTGGTTCAAGAAGTTCAGAGTTACGAAGAGGATTTTGTAGAAAATCTATCGCGATCGCTTAACGAACCATCTTGGCTGAAGGAATTCCGGCTGACATCTCTTAGAGAGTTCAAGATACTCCCAGAGGAAAAATCTAACCTCTACACAAAGCACGCACTAAACCTTAGCCTGGATTTCTCCTCGCTTGCCAATATGCAACCGGCGGTAGCAGATCCTAGTTCTCCTGGAATCAGTGAAATTGCTTCCGGGATCGAATCGGGACAGTACTACGTCAGCACTCAGACCGAAACAATCGCATCTAAGAACGTGAGAGACCTGGAATCAAAAGGAGTAATCTTCTGCGATTACCACGAAGCGCT
>JABDCJ010000046.1 GCA_013288145.1 Nitrososphaerota archaeon
CTGCCAAATGCTGCTGAACAGAATTGAATAGAGCGTGAGATGGAAGTTACCTAGCCATTCTGTTGAGCCTAGAGCTGTCGTTTTGTTCGTAAGGTCATTTGAGAAGTGATAATCGATGGGTGATGGTCCTTCCAGTTTCAGTCCACTGAGGATTCCACTCTACTTGTGGGTCGCGGCATGGGGAATCACGGAACTTTTCGTCCTTTTTTGGATGGTCTATTCGTCCTTCAAGACAAACCCGGAATTTCTTAGGAATATTTGGTCGCTCCCGAGCTCGCTCAACTTTGCAAATTATGCGAACGACCTGACCGGCAATACGAGTCCTCCAATTCCAATCGGACAGTATCTTCTTAATTCCGCCGTTGTTTCGTTCGGTTCTATTATTGGAATCCTCGCGGTATCCATTCCGGCTGGTTACGTTCTCTCGAAGAAATCTAGGTACACCGATCTTCTCTTTTACTTTTTCTTGGCTATGATCGCGATTCCGCCGCCCGCTGTTTTGATACCTCTAGTCTACACGGTGAGGGGTTTCGGATTGGGCAATAGTTTCATCGGCATCATTTTGCCGTACATCTCATTCAATGTCCCGTTTTCGATCGTGCTTTCGAGGGCATTTTTCAAATCATTTCCAAAAGAATTGGAGGAAGCAGCTAGAATGGATGGTCTTTCTGACATGGGTGTCTTCCTAAGGATGGTTCTTCCTCTGTCACCCGTAGTTGTCGTAATCCTGCTCATAGTTAACTTCCCTAACGTCTGGAACGAGCTTCTTTACGCGATAGTTCTGCTTCAGACAAACAACGTGCGAACGGTACAACCTGGATTGTTGTTATTCTCTAGCGCCTTTGGCAGCCAATGGAGCGAGATTTTTGCGGGCATGGTCATGACCTCGTTACCCATGATTATCTTCTACATCATCTTTCAGCGCTATATAGTAAAGGCGCAGTTTCTGGGTGCCCTAAAAGGGTAGGCTGTTTCAGGATAGATTCTAAGAAAATCTACAGGTTTTTCTGACCGATTTCAAGTCGAAAAGAATACATTTTGGAGAGAATTGCCCCCGTCATCGTTGCCGCAAATGCAGTAGCTCTGTACGAACCGGGTTCGAGGTCTGCAAAACAGATGAGCGCTTCTCCGGTCCCAAGCGGGAGGAGGCTAAGTGCAGAGGAAGAAAAACGAACAGGTTTACCTTTCAATGAAATAATGATGTAGACCGTCGCAATCAGTTGAATAGAAAGTTCGCTTGAAAACGGTAGGGTCACAAGAGCGCCACAAAAAGGCTTTGAGACCGGTCCCACTGCTTCGCCCGGAGTAAGAGAAGAATTCGAATAACCCTGGATTTCCAGTGTGGGCGGATGCAAAAGAGTAAGGAAATTTAGTCTTCGGTTTTTGATTTGAATTTTGTATCTGCCGGGAGCAATCGAATTCGGAACGATAAACTCTGAACGACCACTGCCGTTGGACTCCGCTTTGAGTATCGCAACCGCAACGTCCGGGTTGTCACCCTGGACTGTGGTCACAAAATAGACTTCGTCCGAAAGTAGACCTTTTGCTTCTAGGGTCACTTTGTATCCGATCGATGCCCTTTTCGTACTCAAAGCTGCCATAGAGTTCAACTTGAAGCGTTGTTCGACATCAGGAATTATTCCACTTTCTGAGCTCACTCGAACAGGCACCATAGTCTGCAACTCCCCACGATCGCCACTTGTGGATACTTCCGGGATAACAAATGTTGTTGAAATAGGTTTAGATCCTTTTCTCTCGACAACGAATTCGCCAACCTCGACATCTCCAAAAAGGATTTTGTACTTTCCGGCGTTTTCAAATCCAGAAGCTTCTGCGACGACCCTTGTTCCAACCGTCCCTGCTTTCGTTTTGATCTTTAGCTCAGACAATTATTGAATGATGGACTTTTTTGAGGCTTCGTTTTAAACTTGAGTCCCAATTCTCGCCTACTAAATCTCTCGCAGAGACTTTGCAAAAACCAGATAACTATTTTACAGAAGCAAAGAGACCCGGCGTCAGCTCCATTGATGAAATACTCGATCTCGCTTGATATGATACTGCCAGATGTACCGTTTGAGAAGAGAGTGGGAGTTGTTGCAAAAGAGGGTTTTCAATATATTGAATTCTGGGGATGGAAAAATAGAGATATTGATGCGCTTCAGCGGGAACTGAAATCGAATAGTGTCGGTGTAGCTCTTTTTGCGGGCCATCGAAAAAGTTCAACCATAGATAGCAGGTACCACGAGCGATTCCTTAAGGAAATTAGAGAAAGTATTGATCTCGCGCACAAACTGGACTGTCAAAACATAGACGTTTACAGCGATGAGCTCTTGGAAGGGAAAACAGACGTCACTCCGAAAATCTACCCCGCTCGCGCAAGTTCGCTTCCATACAAAAAGAAGTTCGCCAACCTGCTCAAAGCGATGGAAAAGGGTGCAGACTTGGCAGAAAAAGAGGATGTTGTTTTACAGCTCGAAGCGCTGAATCTTTTCGACCATCCCCGGTACTTTCTTTCGAAATCCGAAACTACTCTTGAGGTGATAAGGAAGGTGAACAATCCCCATTTGAAAATGTTGTATGATATTTACCATATGCAGATCTCCGAGGGAAACATAACAAACACTCTGCTTGAGAATCTCGACAACGTCGGCCACATTCACGTCGCCGATGTCCCCGGAAGACACGAGCCTGGAACCGGAGAACTGAATTACGACTTTATTTTGGGACAGCTGCACGAAGCCCGCTTTAAGGGAACCGTGGGCTTTGAATACTTGGCGGAAAAAAATGACAAGTCAGCTCTCCAATCGATCCATCAACTTGCTTCTCGCTGGAGTTGATAGCCGGTGCTCGTTATTCCGGAAACCAAGCTAAGAAATATTTCGATTGATCTTTTCGAGGCGGCAGGGGTCTCACAGTCTGAATCTGATATTGTAGTAAATCATCTAATCGAGTCGAGTCTCGCCGGAGTGGATTCTCACGGCATAGTCCGGGTTCCCGAATATCTAGGGCGAATACTTGGCATAAGTGGCTACGGAGATATGTACGAGGTCGTTCCCGGCGCAAAGTTCGTGATCGAGCGGGAGACCACCACGACCGCGGTTATAGATGGAGGCTGGGGATTTGGTCAGGTGGTCGCGAGAAAAGCAATGGAGCTCGCGATTAACAAAGCCAAGAAATATTCCGTAGGCATCGTCGCCGGTAGAAATGTGGATCACGTAGGAAGAGCGGCCGAATATCCGCAGATGGCAGCTGCTCAAAACATGATCGGGGCAATGTTTGTCAAAGTGGTTCCGGTGATGTCGCCTCTTGGAGGCAAGGGAAGAGTTCTCGGAAATAATCCGCTGAGCATCGCAATTCCTGGTGGAGCGGAAAATCCGATCGTTGTCGACATTGCAATGAGCGTCGTAGCCGGGGGCAAGGTGATAATTTCCAGGGAAAAGGGAGAAAAAATACCGGACGGCTGGGTACTGGACAAAGAAGGAAATTCCACTACAGATCCGGCTGAATTCATGGCCGGAGGTTCTCTTGTTCCATTCGGCGGACACAAAGGCTATGCTCTCGGAGTAGTTATGGAAGTCATCGGGGGAATTCTCAGTGGAGCAGGAGCGTTGTCGGATTACAAGGGAAACAATGCCTTCACGCTGCTTGCTATGGATATTGAAGCCTTCATGGACATAAGCGAATTCAAATCCAGAGTCGATAAGCTCGAGCGCGATTTGAAGAACTCACCGAAAGCTCCAGGCGCTAACGAAATATTCGTTCCCGGCGAGCCAGAATTCAAAACGAGAAGTCGACGATTAATCGAAGGCATTCCCATCACCGAGAAAACCTGGAGTAACATTCAGGAATTCGCGACACGATTAGGCGTAACGATGCCCCCCACATAGACTCGATAAAATAACAAGCCACGCAAAATCAATAAGATAAATAATTGAGGAGGAAAAATAGAACTCTTGCAAAAATGTTTGTTTGCCCCGGGAAAGCTTTCGGGAAGATTTCCATCTGACCTCAAATCGTATTTCGAGGAAAATGGGATCGAGCTCATCGAGAATCCATTTGGGAAAATCATCTCTGGAGAGCAGTTAACCTCCACCATCAAAGATTATGATGCTGTAATTGCCGGTGGAGAACCGTACAATGCGAGCACACTAAAGCTCGCTTCGAAATTGAAGATTATCGCCAGAGTCGGTGTAGGATACGACAGAGTCGATCTAAATGAGGCTACGAAGAGAGGAATCTTCGTAACTTGGACTCCAATTCCAGAGATTGCTCGCGCTGAAGCTGAACATACTTTCGCTTTGATACTTTCTTTTGAAAAGAAAATTCCGTTTATGAATTCTGAAGTTAGGGAGGGAATATGGGAGCCAGAAAAATGGGGCGCGAGCATTGATGATCTATATCACCTCAAACTTGGAATTGTCGGGCTGGGGAGAATCGGGAGCGAGGTCGCAACAAGGGCAAAGGCTTTCGGAATGAATGTCGCCTATTATGATGTAGAAAGAAAAAATGAAATCGAGAACCAACTTGGAATCAAGTTCCTGCCTCTTGACGAGCTTCTCTCTGAAAGTGATATCATTTCTCTCCATATTCCGTTGATGCCTCACACGCGGAACCTAATGAATCAAAACACTCTCGGAAAAATGAAAAAAAGCGCGATCCTGGTAAACACTTCCAGAGGACCGATTGTCGATTCGCATGCGCTTTATTCTGCTCTAAATGCCGGTGTTATCGCAGGTGCGTGCCTCGATGTCCTTGACGAGGAACCACCTTCAAGCGATCACGTTTTCTTCAGATTGGGGAATCGTCTCCCAAATTTGATACTCACTCAGCACGTAGGATACGGCCCTTTTACAGGCAGGGCTCTCGTTTATTGCGCAGCCGAGGATGTCATGAGAGTTCTACGGGGAGAGGCACCACAATACCTTTTGAATAAAGAACTGCTGAATGATAGGAAAACAATATGAAAATGAGTTCACGCCGTGTGGTTTGCGTTTCAAAAATTACCATAACTAGACAGCATTAGAAATCAGTGATAATTTGAGTAATCTGCGACTAGTCAATTTAGTAAAATCCTACGAACCTCCTGTGCTGGTTGTCGATCATGTGGATCTCGAGGTTCCTGACGGTAGTTTTGTCGTATTGCTTGGTCCGTCAGGATGTGGAAAAACCACAACTCTACGGTGCATTGCCGGCATGGAAACCCCGGATTCGGGAGATATTTTCATCGGGGAAAAGCGAGTGAATAAACTACAACCGAAAGAAAGAGACGTTGCAATGGTTTTTCAGAATTACGCGCTTTATCCGCATATGACCGTTTATCAAAACATGGCATTTCCTCTTAGGATGCGACATGTTGCGAAAAATGAAATTGATTCCCGGGTGAAAGAAGTAGCTAAGCTTCTCAATATCGATCGTTTATTGCAGAGAAAACCCAAACAACTGAGTGGCGGAGAGCAACAGAGGACCGCTCTGGGGCGAGCAATAGTTAGGCGGCCAAAGCTTTTTCTGATGGACGAGCCACTGAGCAATCTGGATGCGAAACTGAGATTTTCAACTCGCACCGAGATCAAAAGGATCCAGAAAGAAATTGGAACAACTACAGTCTATGTTACCCATGATCAAGCCGAAGCGATGGCTCTCGCTGACAAAGTCGGAGTGATGAACAAAGGGAAGATACTCCAATACGATCCACCGGGTCAGCTGTACTTGCGACCGAAGACGACTTTTGTCGCAGGATTCATGGGAAGTCCCCCTATGAATCTGATCAAAGCTTCGCTGGTCGAGAAATCTGATGGGATAATGGTGCTTGACGCGGGCAAACTAAAGTACACGGTGCCAGCGACCTGGTATGATACCATAAAGAATAACGTAACTGGCCCCGAGGTCTATCTCGGAATCCATCCAGAAGATCTTAAGATTTCCACCTCGCCCACTGCCGAGACAATATTCGAAGCTGATGTATACCTCGTTGAACCCGTTGGTGCCAACATACTAGTCGACATCAAAGTGGACGGCTCAATATTCAAGGCGATTAGTCCTCCATTAACGCTTAACTTAGGCCAGAAAGTGTATGCGAGTTTTCCTGACTCTAAAGCCCACGTCTTTGATGCAAAAACCGAACAATTGATAATCTAATTTTTGAAAGAGGCTGAATGCTTTCAAAATTTGATTTTCAACAAAGACAGAGCGAGGGCTTACCTAGACAAATATGCCCTAAAAGCTGTCGTCGCGACTTCACCCGTCAATGTTTCTTACTTTACCGATTTAGACTGCTGGATGTATCGCAGTTTTCGGGAAAACATGCAACACCCCGGCGCTCCGGACTCGCTTATGCAGTCTTATGCCATTGTAGATCCTAGTTTCGACATTGATCTAGTAATCAGAGGAGACACTGCTCCTTTCGCCTCAGATTTGAATCTCTCTGATATCATTCCTTACAGCGAGGTAATTGGTCGCCAAAGTGTTCCGAAAGGCAGGTCGTCAAAAGCTGCGACAAGCTCTATTCCAGACAGCCCGGGCGCAGCTCTCGTTAAGGGATTACGCGAGAAAGGAATCACACGCGGCAAGGTCGGAATAGAATTCAACAATTTGAGCGAACACTCGAAAAAAACCCTGAAGAAGGAACTGCCAGGTCTCCGACTATTCGATTGTACCGATTTTATCCGCATGATTCGAATGGTGAAAACGCCCGAAGAAATTGAGCGATTGACGAAAGCAGCAGAGGTTAATGAAGATTCTATCTTGGCTGTATCAAGGAAAGTCAAAGCAGGAATGACGATGGGAGACCTGATTTTGCAATACAATATTGAAATTGCTCAGAGAGGAGGAATTTACGATCATTTCATCTTTTCGCCGAATGGAGTCGGTTTCTCAAATATCCCCTCGTACAAAATCAGCGCTGGCGAACATGTGGCTGTTGACTTCGGCTGCATCTTGAACGGTTACTATTGCGACAGCGGAAAATCTCTCATTTTGGGAAATTCGTCTACCGAGTGGCTCGAAAAATATCAGATATTGTGGAACAATCTTGACGAAGAAAGAAAATCGGTCAAGCCGGGTACATTGCCATCGCGGATCGTTGAGGACATGGATCAGAGACTTTCGGAGCAAGGACTAGCAAAAGTCGGTGCCCACGGTCACGCGATAGGACGGGAACCTAGAGAGATTCCTGTGATAATGCCCACTAACTACAAAGAATTCCATGATGATGTAATCAAAGGTAGCACCGACATTCCGATTGAAGAAGGGATGACCATCAACCTGGAATCTGCACTTTTACTTCCAGGAAAGGGGTCTGTGCACGTAGAGAGGACATTTCTGGTTTCTAAAGACGGCTGTTCCGAATTGTGGGCACAGAAGGAAAGGCTCCCATTGATGGTTTGAAAAAAGAATTTTCCATCATCGCCATTTATTACTCGATCTGAAGTTGGACAAACTCACCATATGGATTTATACCGAGACCTAGAATAGCCGAACTAGTGTTTTCCTGCTGCCTAAAGTTCACTTGTTAATGGATGGCTATTTCGATCTCGACAAGAGCACCTTCTTACCCGGTGAAAGTGGATCTTATTCTGGCGCTGCTAAAGGTTTGTTGATTTTGACCGACAAGGAAAAGATCCTTGTAGACACTGGAATTGGGGACTTGCCCGATCTCCCGAAATATCAAGAGTTGAGGAAAACCCTCTACATCCATAGGGAAAAGGGTCAAGGAATAAAGAGCCAGCTACGAAAACACGGGTTGAGACCGAAGGATATCTCGATAGTGGTCAATACCCATCTGCACACCGCCCATTCCGGTAATAACTCCCTTTTCACTGATGCCAAATTCTACGTTACATCAAAAGAATGGCGTGCGGTCGAAGATCTAGAGTCACGGGATCCAAACCAAATGTCATATGTCAGAGAGAATTTTGATCGTGAAAAAGACGAGATCGTTTTGAAAGGGGAATACAAATTGACGGACGAGGTTACTCTTTTGCCGACGCCGGGTCACACAATTGGTCACCAATCCGTTATTGTAGATTGCGACAGCTACAAGCTCGTTTATTGCGGGGACGTCTCTCCTCTCAAAGAGAATCTGCAAAGAAAAGTAGCGATGGCTAGTGTCGATCCAAAAAAGACGATCGAATCAATGAAGAAGCTCATGAAGATTCCAAATTCAAGATGGATTTTTTCTCATGATCCGAATCAGCTGAGCATGCGAAGCGCTTACCATATGAATTGAAAGCCACCCGCGGGAGCAAAGAAGTACTTTGAAAATAGGTTTGCACGAGTCAACATGGTGGTACACCTCGATCGACCCGATAGATGGAATCAAAATAGCAAAGAAAATAGGATTTGATGCCTATGATGTTTTTCCGGGTCATGAAATATCAATAAAACAAAAACGAGCAATTCGGGAAACGCTTGAGGAAAACGGTCTCAAGTGCAGCGCTCTGACACTTGTAGCAACCGCACTTTCAGACTTCAGCGATGCAGTCCGTGATTTTACGACTCGCTGGGTCAAAGAAAATTTGGACTTCGCTTATGATCTCGAAGCTGAGACATTTTGTCTTCCTCTAGGCGAATACGTCTGGGAAAAGCAGGAGATCAGGCCAGAGATTCAATGGAATTGGACGGTTGAAAAAGTAAGGGAGATCGGTGATTATGCTCAGGGTTTGGGCATTCCCGTTGGATTGGAGTTACATGCCCACAAGACTTCTTTGATTTATTCTGTAGACTTGATGAAGAAATTCCTGGATGACGTAAACCACCCTTTTGTAATGGCCAATGCTGATGTATCGCACCTCCACATCATGAAGGATCCGCCTAAAAAATTGTGGGATCTAAAAGGTAGAATTGTTCACGTCCACTTTTCGGACAACAACGGAATTGTGCATGGAGACCTGCCGCCAGGCCGGGGAACTGCTCCTTTGAAGGAATATCTGCGCACTTTGAACGAGATGGGTTTTGACGGGACCGCAACAATTGAGCTAGAATTCTCACCGGACCCAGATAAGATAATTGAGTGGGTGACAGAAGCTTATGTGAACACGGCAAGAATGATGAGCGAACTTGGCATAAGATCGAAAACCTAAAACTGCCTAGATTTTGCGGGCCACTTCAAAAGCGTCAGCTATAGTGTCTCCAATCTGTCTTCCAGCAATGTTGCAATCTCCTACAATGTAGCTCTCTTTTACTTTCTTAGAAACGAGTTCATACAAAGTATCGTCAGGAATCCGACCGGTTTCGAGAATTACTGTGTCAATTGGCTCGCGCGAAAATTCCTCGTCAGTGTAAATATTGTAGAGCACAACTTTTCTTTGGGTAATTTCACGAACAAAAGAATTCGGAGTAAATCTAACTCCGGACCGCATTGCGTTTTCATAGACATAGGGTAGTTGCAGGGACCAGTGTAGCTCGGACCCGGGAGATGCATCTCTTGTAACCAATTCAACCTTGGAGCCAGCCCGTGCCAGCTTGTCGGCTAGTCCAAGCCCTTGAATGAATGCTGACTCATCAAGTATCAGAATATTCTGCCCCACTTTCACCTTTCCGCCAAGGACATCATCTACACTATTGGAGTACTCATACCCTTTGATTTCCTGATAATCAAAGGATTGCGTTCCATTCCGGATCGGACGACTCCCTGTCGACATTATGACACAATCTGCTCTGGTTTCTGAGAGCACGAAGTCGACCACTTCTTCATTATTTTGAATCTCTGAATGAAGTCTTACTTTGACTCCCAGCCTTCTGATTTCCTTCTCATACCAGTGGGAAATTGAAATGATATCCTCGCGCTTCGGAAGCGAGGCCGCCAAGTTCATTTGACCGCCTAGGCGATCCTCTTTTTCGAAAAGGTGAACTTCGTGCCCCCTCAGAGCACAAGTTCTCGCCGCTTCCATTCCAGCTAATCCTCCTCCAATTACCAGAATGTTTTTCTTTCTTGAAGCTCGCCCTTCGCCAAAACCGAGCTCTAGCTCGCGACCAACCATCGGGTTAACGGTGCAGCGCATTGGTTGTCCTCGCTCAACGTTTCCAATGCACATCTGATTATCTCCGATGCACGACCTAATCTCCTCCAGCCGATCTTCCCTTAGCTTGTTAGGGAGCTCAGGATCGGCTATCAAAGCTCTTGTCATTCCGACGAGATCCGCTGATCCTTCTGACAATATCTGCTCAGCAAGGGCGGGATCCACGATTCGCCCGGTGGCTCCCATCACAGTTTTTGTTAAGACTTGCTTTATCTCGCGTGCTGCCGGAATCTGAAAACCGAACGGCGCATACATCGGCGCGATAGAGATGTGCGTGTATTGATTTTCATAGCCAATATCGACATTCAACAAATCCAGTTTTCCGTCTAATCTTCTCGCAATTTCAATCTGATCATTTAGGTCGTTGCCCGACGCAAACTTTTCGTCGGCGTTCAAACGCATGCCGATCGCAATTCCGCTGCTGGTCGACTCTCGTATATCCTTGATTATTTCAAAAAATATTCTGAGGCGATTGTCGAGGGAGCCGCCGTAATTATCTGTCCGGCGATTTGTAGCTTTAGAATAAAACTCTTCAAGGAACATGCCGTGCGAGGCGTGCAGGTCAACCCCGTCAGCACCACCCAACTGCGCGAATTTAGAAGCGACCCCATGCGCCCTCACAATGCTTTCTATATCTGACTCAGTAAGGGATCTTGGGGTCACTCTGGCGGGTCCGCCGGGTAATGGCGATATGCTCCGGTGCGCTCCTCTGTTTCCACCCGCCATGGCGAGTTGAACAAAAAGTTTGGCTCCGTACTCGTGCACGCCTGACGAGAGCTCCTTGTAGAAGTCAACTATGTGAGAATCGTAACCTTTGTACGGCCATGCATCGACAGGTCCCTGAGGGAATTCGCCGATATCCTCAACTGGAGAAACCATTGAAATTTCAATGAGCCCGGCTCCGCCCTTTGCTCTTGCCTTGCAGTACGCTGATAATTTGTGAAGGTCATACAGTGTAGCATGAGGAAGAATTTGGATCCTGTTCTTGATCGTGACAGGACCAACATTCAAGGGCTGGAACAATTTTTCAAACATATGATAGACCGCCCGCTCAGATTCAATTTGACCTTTTCAATGTTGTTTGACAGAACGCCTCGTCAACATCTTTCCAATTATGCTCGAGACCAGTTATGGTCATAGATTGGCTGGATTTTGCGACGTTGTCATCGGTCAGAAGTTTCTCACCGTGGCTGACTCAATGGTAATATCCGGCACAATCCATATGAGTTTAAATCAAAAGAGCCTCTGTTTCGGAGATGTGCCAGCTTTGAAAACGAGCATCTGGAACGTTTGCCCGCAGGATGTTTCTCTCGCAACGAATGATCCTTCTCTTAGACTCACGCAGCTAGCACTGTCTGGATATGCTCAGCTATCCGCAGATAGTATGCTTAGAAAAGAAAACAATGGAAAGTTATTGCCGATAATCGAAAGGGCAGTTGATGAGCTGGATCGGACTTTCCAATCGAAACCGGAAAATCGTTCAAAATGCGTTGAAGTTCTTTTAGAGATCTCGCTTAATCTTCTCGGAATGGAACGCAAGCGCGCAGGTTTCACCGACGATGAGACCACTGATGCTCTCTCAAGGATAACCAGGGCTCTACAAAAATGGGAACTCGCTGCTGGCATTCAGGCATTCCAGCTAGTCATAGATCAAACGCTGACTTCGATGAAGATGGTTCTTAGCGGAAAGGGAATGGTTGCAAAGATGGCCGAAGAGATAGAAGGCAAACTGAGCTCTAAAGATCTTGCAAAAAGCTTCATCGAATCTTCAAAGGACGTGATTCAAAACAACATCTACTATAGGATTGTCGACGGTAAGCTGAGCAAGTTCGGGAACGATTCTGCTACGGGGTTAAGGTGGGCAAGGCATCTTGGTGCCGTTCAGGTTTCCAGTAATCCCGTAATTGCGGCAAGGGCCTACGAGGAAATTGCGGATCTATGGAAGAAATTCGACGCGGTCGCCGCAACACATCCCGAGTGGAGCGAAGACCCTGAAAGATTTGAAGATGAAATAGCCCTTTACGGTACAGTCACGTCCCTGCTACCGAACATACTCGACTTTCGCCCGATAGCCCTACTGTCTGACTTCAAGGACGGAATGGTCAGCATACAGCTGAATCCCCAAAAGGCAACGAACATTGAAGAGAGTGTGAAAGATGCTCTAAAATTCTGCTCTATTCTGGGGGACATACTTCAAGAATACGATATATTTTTGACTGGCAAGGCTGCAACCGAAAAAGCAAGACTGAACATCGTTTTCAAAGTTTCAACATCCGGAGTTGAAGCACTCGGCTTGACTGAAAATCTTGACGGCAGAGGAATAGGAACCAACAACACTGTAACCTTTACAGTTGCTCAGGAAATCCGAATGACTCTAATCGTGATGAAGGGACTTGCTGCTGCTCTAAAATCTGGAATGCCGATCACCACGGTTTACATGACGAACATGGAGGGAAGACTGGAAGACCATTTGCGCGAAAGTAAGGCGGCGAGAATTCTCGGAATGTCCCTTGAAGCTGTTTCAGATAAAGAATCGAGAATCATCGCTCTGGCTGAAAAAGTTGGTGCGAATAATGACTTGAAAGGACTGAGCTCTCTTGAAGACCGGATCAACGCCTTGTCAAGTAAGAAATATCTGAAGTCGCTCACTGATGAGTGGTTTGTCAGGGCAGTAGGAATCAGCAAAGCAGACGAACTACAACAATTGGAAGCAGACATTCGAATGTCTGGAATCTATGTAACAAGAAGAGTATTCCAGACTCTTTTCAGCCCAGAAATGAAGCCCAAATTAATCAAATATCTCTGTAAAGAATTTGAAATAACCGAATCTCAAGCCACCAAGATCATAGAGGCCATCGATCTTTTGCCCGCTTCGAAAAGACGGGCAGAAGATACCTATCTTGTGCTCGGCAACTCACTTTTCTCAAACTTGACAAATACAGAGTTTCCTGACCACCAGCAGAAGGTTTTGCAAAGATCTCGTGAACCTGGATTCAGACTGCAAGATTTTGAGAACTCGATTTCAGAAGAACCTGATCTTAGGATTATTGAAAGGCTGTTAGAGATTCCCGACTTTAAGCGGGCCTACAACCTCAATTCTGACCTGGTCGGTCAACTACGGAGGATTGGAATAGAGACTTCTGAAGAAGAGTCGGGGATCAACCCTGGTGAATGGTCATCCTACGGTCCAGTAAGAAAAACGATGGATGAGTTCAACAGCGCTTACCTTTCATTTCGGAGCAAGTTAGTGAAATTTGTGGCCAAATCTGGTACCGATCGAGAAATCGAAATTACAAATGTGGCCAAAGCCAGGTAACAATTCTGTTTCGAGATTTCGAAACGGCTCCATGAAATGGCTGGATCTCTCATTCAGGCTTCAATGATTTTTCGATCTGTTTTTTCTCTTCTGTCCACTCGAGATCTCCTCACGACTGTGACCACACTAGCTGCAATTAGGACAGCAATCGCTATCCCAATGAGTGTGATATTGGTGAGATTAAACAGGTCGAAGGAACTGGAAGGCTGAGAGACTGTCTGTTTACTAATAGTATCGTACTGAACGTCAGGAGGGATTTCTGTCATTGCGGCACCAGTTCGGACGGAAAGAGAGGGAATTTTGCTTCCAGCAAGGATTTTGGTGCCGTTAATCTGAAGCGAGGCAACTGCATCTTTCGTCAGCGATACGTTTCGGTAAGTAAAATAAGCGACGAGTTGGCCATTTACGGTCAGATTAACTGAGAGCGTCGACCGCACGTTTTCCAGACTTTGAACCGTAACAAGATAAGTGTCATTGGCGTTCTCGAAGGCGGCAAAGTTGCCGCTTAAAGTGGAGACAAACGACCCTGTTCCAGCTGTTCCATTTACTCCACCCCCTGGATTGAAACCTAGAGTCTGGTTGGTCCTTGAATCCGAGATCCTAATCAAAGTGTCAGGTGTTACCGAAAATTTCTCCCCGCTGAGTGGGCTACTATTTCCCAAGGAAAGATTGTAGCTAAAATCTTTCTCAGGTAACGGATTGCCTCGGACAATTGAAGCAATGATCGACTGTACTTTTTGATTGCTAGGCAGATTGACAAGCCCGGATGAGTCATTCGAACTGTACGGGACATAGTACGTGGCTGTGGCGGTCGAAAGCTGCTCTGAAGAGACTTGATACGTTCCATCGCCGTCTACAAATTCTGGAACCATTGAAACTGGTTGTCCATCAAAGATGATCCCCGTCGCGGACTGAGCCGGTTTAAGATCGAAAAATCCGAGAGTGCTGATTCCATAGCCTATTATCGCATATTGCTTTACAGCACCCGGGAGCGGTGCAGGATTGCTCATACTGCCAAGCGAGTTGGCGAGAGTATAGAAATTGTCTGCCAAACTCGGATTAAGCCTCCATCCAATTGTACCGTTCAGATAGTAAGGTAATTGGGTTGATGAATTAGTCAGCAGCCCTTGAGTCGCGTTTGAGCCGAGAGGAGTTGAAGGACATTCAGTTCCTGATTCGACGCAAATGCCAGAGTACTCAACACCCGCTACGAGCTGTGAAAAATTCAGCCCGACCGACAAGCCTCCGGTTTGATCGTAGACACAAGTAAACTGGCAAGAAAGTTCGTAAACGGAAGGCATGTTTTGGGACAGGATTTTCATCGTTTCCTGATCAATCGTAGGGTTCCCAAGGGTCTCACCGTTGATTAGGGCAGATAGGCCACGTGGTGATCCCCAGAATGGCGTCCCCACGCTGATAAGGGAATTAATTTCTGCAGCATTCTGAGGGTTCGAGATAAGATAGCTCCTCGCAAAGACACCACCCGTACCAAAAGATATGAGGGTAACATTTCGAGAATTGGTATTGCTAAGCGCAGTCTGGATCATCGAAGTTAGATTTGTAAAGGAGGCATTGTAGCTCAATCTCCAATCGTACGGAAAGACGTAGAGATCTATCCCTTCCTTGTAACCTAAATTATTCATCAGATATGCTGTAAGGCTGCCGTAAACATTGCAAATCTCGCCGGCTTCACTGCATACACCGTTTTCAAGTATATCACCGATAGTTGCCACCGATGAACTTCCATTTTGATCAAGTGAGAGTGATGCGTAATCAGAAGGCTCTGCGAAACTCATAGCACTCTGACAGTCATCTCCTACGCAAGGCCAAACCTGATTGTAATGAGTTGGATCGGCATACAGGGAAGTTCCGCCAATACCAGGGATCAGAATCACAGGAGGTAGCATACAATTGGAACCCTGGTTTGATGTCGTGCAGGGCGGAGAAGTTCCACTGGTGCTATTTCCAGTGGTAGAAAATTCTGTTGAGAAAGATACATTTTCCGAACTTGAAATCGCTCCATAGTAAGAGCTGGGCAGGTCATCGTAAGTTGTGACGTTATCGACTATTGCGCTCGCCGATAAGGTTAGGGATGATTCGGCGCGATAATCCACCCCTATCGAGGTCAGGTTAATGACCTTCGAATATTGATCAGCCTGATTAGTTCCCGCAGACGTGGCCGGTTCTAAGTCACCTGCGGAGACATTCAATCCGTTGGTTGAGCTTAGTCTAAAGAAAATATCCTCCCAGTATGGCTGAATTGTTCCGAAAGCCATGATTATTCCAGAGGCTCGAAGTTGATCAGCATTCGCGTAAAGGGTAAACGATGGTTTCGCATATAGTTCAATGATAATGTCACGGTACAATCTTGAGAATTGGTCAGCGCACAGTGATGAATTTGTATAGAAACAAGAATTAATCTGGAAACTCGCTTGCGCTGTGTACGAAGAGGAATTTACCTCAAAGGATTGTACAATCGAAAGATTCCTAACGCTGCCCGTTTGATTCTCCTCGTACGTTGGCCCTCCCGGATTTGACGAGGAAATTCCTAAAGCAATTTCCGAAGTCGCATTCTTGATTGAGTCGTTTGCGGGATATGGATTTGTGGGCGATGAGATGTTAATCTGAATCATGCTCTGGCTCGGGACCAAATAGACTTCTGTCTGTGATGTCGTGTTATCATAGCAAGGCGGAGCGGAAAATTGCCAGCAACTATTTTCTGAAAGTAGCCTAGTCGCTCCTGCCACGCTGTAAGTTATTGGGCCGAAACTGTAAACCACCGAAGTTGACCTAGTGGGTGCTTCATTCTGTTTAACACCAAAAAAAGTAGTACCACTAGAAAAGCTCCAATTGAATAAAGACGAGGAAAAAAGGCCGGACCCGACGACCAGGAAAAACAAGATCAGGACCACATAAATTCGGGGAACCGATGTATTACTTTTCCTCAATTTCAACGACTGTATTCACTTTTTCTTCTAAGCATTTTTCAAACAACCAAGATTGGTGTCAACAACGGTATAGTATGGATCAATGGTCGTAAAATAGATCGCGATCGCGCAAGCTTCGTCTCAAGAAAGTGCCTAAACGCCATTCAACAATTAAGGCAATCGTCATTTTTCTCCATTTTTGGGTAAAGTATCAATGGCAGATAATTAGTATCAGATTTCGATATGGAGGTTTCGCTATTCGAAATACGAATATATACCTCAGTCCGATCACGAACTTTTTCGAGTGCCCGGTTCTGAAAACAAAACGAATTGTGCTTGTCTCATTGTTAATGGTTATCTTACTTCCGGTCTCGGCATTCTCCATTTACTCAGCAATTTTTGCGGCACCAAGTGGAGGTGACTGGACAACATTCGGATTTGACAATTCTGAATCTAGAGACAATGCAGGATCCACAGTAACCAGCGCAAATGTAGCGACTCTAAAACTGGCGTGGACAATCAGTACTCCCGGTGCTGTGACTGGGACTCCTATAGTCTCCAATGGCTTTGTTTACTTTGCTGACTGGAAAGGAAACGTCTACGCAATAAACATCAATACCCATGCGCAAGAATGGAGCGTGAATTTAGGCGATCCTATTTCAGACTCAGTTCTGGTGGATCAATCTAGTAACATGCTGTTTGTTGGGGTCGGGCCAGAAGGGAATGTTCATCCCACGTTATATGCACTAAGCACCGCCGATGGACACACTATATGGTCTCACACGTTCACATTTGCCGCTGACCAACTTACCATGAACACTATTTTTGCCTCTCCTATTCTTTACAGCGGAATGGTTTACATCGGGGTCGCATCGAATGACGCAGGTGAAACTAACGCTTCGAAAGTCGGAGAACTTTTTGCTCTTAATGAGTTGAACGGAAATGTTGTTTGGCGTTATCTCACAACACCCACTCCTGGCGCGACTTCGGGAGGCGGAGGTGTATGGGGAACTGCCACAATCGATCCTTCCCTTAATGCGGTTATTTTTGCTACTGGAAACGCTTACGCTAAGACCGCAGGCACCACTCCGCAACAGTTTGCTTATTCTATAATTTCTCTTGATGCAACGACCGGAAGTTTTCACTGGGCCTACCAAGCATACGCAAACAGAGCTGCGGGCGGTGACAACGATTTCGGATCCACTCCCAATTTGTTCTCACTTACCATCAATAACGTGAATCATGAAGCAGTTGGTATTCCCGAAAAAGGAGGAAACTATTTCGTTGTGGATAGATCTACTGGAGCTTTGTTACTAAAGGCGACGATAGGCACTGGAACAGTGGCGGTAGGAGGATTCATTAGTTCGGGTACAAATCCAGAAGTTTTCATTCCCGCTAATCCAAACATTATTGCATATTTTCCTGCGACGAACACCTTTGGTTGGCAGATCGCCGCTAAACATATGACTGGCTCGGTTGCGATAATTCCAGGAGCCGTCCTTTATTCAGCGGGGAAGAACTTTTACGCGCGGGCCATTTCTAATGGCGCCACTCTATTTACGGGTGCCACCTCTGTTGGAATTAACGGTGGAATCTCGGTTGCAGAAGGCTATGTTTTAGTTCCATTCGGAGGAGGTACACCGGTCGGCGGATCAACTACCACCGGTGGGGTAGAGGCCTTAAGCCCCTCATCTGGTGCTACCTCAACTTCCACTACGAGTACAGTCACAACTACTACAACTAGTATGACTACAGCAACGACTTTCACGACTACATCAGCAACAACTACAGTCACGGTATCGAATCAATTGCATCTTGATGGCACAGCCTCGTCAGGCCCGTCAAAGTGCTCTAGTACTACGACAAGTTGTTCTGTTACCTTAACAACGTCAGGAAGTTCTGACGTGATCATACTCGTGGTCGGAATGGCAAGTAGCAGCGCAACGATCACATCCGTGACTGCTTCAGGTCTCACATTCTCCGATCGGAAAGATGAGACCGGGAACAGCCAGGGTATCCATGAATGGTTTGCATTAACTAATTCTCCGGTATCTTCGGACTCAATAACTGTTAGTCGATCGTCTGGGAGTGTTAACTGGAATATTATGGCATTCGGCGTTTCAGGCGCAAACACTGTAAATGCATTTGATTCAAATCCATCATTGCCCTGCACAGCTACCGGGGCCTCGGGAAGATTGGGATGTACAGTCTCTACTTCAAACCCCAACGACTTTATCTTCGGAATTGGTGAGCAGGGCGGCGGCTCTATGACATGGACCCCTACCTCAGGGTTTGCCCTAATTATCAACATGCCACCTGGGACTCCGAAAGTCAACGGTGAATTTGAGATAGTTTCATCGACCCAGTCATCGCTAGCAGAATCCGTTCTTTCGAGTAGCTCGAACGGATGGACTTGGATCGGCGACGCAATTCAACAGGGCACTTGACACTAAAGCCTAGAATCTAAAGAGAGAATCTGGGCTATTCCTTTCATTTGACTTATCTAATTTCTAAAAACCGAATTCACCGAGGTCCAAGAAACCTAGACAACGGCCACTCACCAGCCGGATAATCTTAACGATTCTAATTGTTCTGGGATTCTTCATTTTCCTAGATCAAGGATCCGGTAATCCACCAGTCGAATTTGATTTCTTTTTCGTTCTTCGTGCTTTCTTGCTCCTGCTTGTTGTCGGTCTCTGGATAGATTATTGGAGACATCGTAAAGAGTACCATGGAGAAATACTAACGAAACTTTAATCCTCAAGACCCGACAGTTAACGCCCGGAAAATTCTAGTCTAGGGCTCGGTAAGCTAAAAGAACCAAGGACCCAATCGTTTTTGTATTATCCTTAAAACCGACCCCCCTAGCGCAACCCCACGCGCGTGCGTGCGATCGTAATTCGATAGGTTCCGTTGTTACCCCTCAATTGAACTAGTTGCATTATACAACCTTGCTTGTATTGTACGTATTTTTTGCATTGATTTATTATTCCATTTTCGGCGCGATCGCAAGGGGACACACTTTTCTGTACAGAAGAGCTTGAAACAAGATCTGTTTCGGAAACGATCATTGCCTTAGTATGAAATGTACACTTTGTCATCAAGATACTATGGGTACCATTGAGATCGATCTAGCATTCCCGGGCCTATTTTCAATCTTTAATACCCAAACGACCCTCCCTAACAGTCTACAAAAAGTGAAAGTGAAAAATGGACAGTGTAATTCATTTCGAGATACCCGCAGACGATACCGGTCGCGCCGAAGAATTCTACTCGAGAGCATTCGGCTGGGCAATGAAACACATGCCAGAGTTCGAGTACACAATTATAACAACGACTCCCTCTGACGAGATGGGAATTCCCACGCAACCAGGCTCGATCAACGGAGGAATGCCAAAGCGAGGCTTGGGCGCAGATCATCCGGTGATAACTATTCGAGTTGATGACATCGATTCTAAATTGCAGAAAATAGAAAAACTCGGTGGAAAATCAATCGCACCAAAAATGCCCGTTGCCGACATGGGTTTTACAGCCTACTTTCAGGACACCGAAGGTAATATCGTCGGATTGTGGCAGGACGCAAAGATGTAAGAAAAAAAAATTCAATGAAAGTGCAAAGCAAGAAAAAAAGCTCCCGAATTCAAGGGAGCTTTAATCTATACAGGACGAGTCTACATCATGTTCTGCCAAAGCATCAGGAGATTTCCTTCGCTGTCGTTGAAGAACGCAGTGGCACCAAAAGAATCCGTCGCAACTGCTCCATCCACCACAGTATCTGAATTCATTTTCTCAGCTTTCTCGAACTTTACCCCTTTCTTCCTAAGATCCTGGACCTCTTTCTTGATGTCCTTTACAATGAACGCGTTGAAGGCAAGATCGACTTTTTTCGGCTTTGGTCCCGGAGGATTGACCAGCCAGAACTCTTCCTTACCGAGTCTTACCGACGCCCAAGAATCTTTCATTTCTCCGTCCGCACGCATCTGCAATTTTGCCCCCAGCGTCTTTGTGTAAAACTTGAGTGCGCGTTCCATGTTACGAACTACTATCAGTGTAGCAAACTCTGATTTACTCAGCATGTTCTCCGAATACCTCGAGAGTACCGGCGAAAGTTACGGCTATTTAACTGATCACAGGCACAAAAGTATAGCCTGACCCGCTATACTTTGTAAATATACTAAAATATGGCCAGCGCAGAGTCTCGAACTGATTTTGAAAATTAAAAACGAATCCCCAGAGGATCCAATGCGCTACTGGATAAAGGGAACTCCGATTGCCTCAGCCGCCGAATTTGCCAGCTGTCCAATTGCGGCCAGTATTGGAGTGCTCGGCAGGAAGTGGACAATGCATGTGCTGAGGGAAATGGCTA
>JABDCJ010000047.1 GCA_013288145.1 Nitrososphaerota archaeon
TGATGGCGAAGGCTGCAGCTAATTATGCCAACAGCATTCTAGCCCGGTTGGAAGTCCAAAGCGAAGGGTATCATGAAGCGATTCTACTTAACGGCAGCGGAATGGTAACCGAAGGCACAGGCGAGAATATTTTTCTGGTGAGCAACGGTGAAATCAGGACCCCGCCCCTAAGTGCGGGAATTCTACCGGGAATCACTCGGGAGTCAATTATCGAACTGGGGCGCAAAATGGATTTCAAAGTGGAGGAAATTAATCTCAGTCGAAGCGAGCTTCTCCTCGCGGACGAGCTCTTTTTTTCGGGTACTGCAGCTGAGGTCACTCCGATAAGGGAAATCGACAATCAAAAAATTGGAAATGGAGTCCGTGGACCGATCACTCAGAAGATCCAATCAAAGTTCTTCGACATAGTCCGTGGGAAGGATTCTAACTTTGCTCAATGGTTAGAACCGATTTAAGGGCCGTATCTTGCCCGGAAGGGTTACTAGAATTACAACTGAGCTATTGCTATTAGGCCGTCTCAAAGGTATGAGCATAACAAGAGTAATAAGGTCGGGTCACTCATAGTACTAGTAATGTGTCTTTTTCAATATCTTCCTCTAGATTCCGCGAAACGATGAGCTAATTCGAGTTAAAAGTGTGACTTTGCTTCAGTGAATTGTTTTAGGAAACTGAAAAATTTTCTTGCTATCCTTCGGTTTCATTCGTCTTCACCTGGTGGAGGAATGTTTAGACTCTCGGTATCTTTGGCTTGTTTAGTATCTAACCCAAGTAAGCTACGTGGATCGGGAAGAGAAGAGGATGAATATTGCTCCAGCGAATCTTTCTCCGCGATCTTCTCAATTTCATTTGGTGTAGCAGAAATGTACTTCGCCGTAGAGAGTTCCCTGATTCTTTTCGCCGTGACCTCTCCTATTCCATTGACTTTCATAAGATCAAGCTCAGCTGAGGAGAAGAGCTTCTCAATCGTTTCAGTTCTTGAAAGCAAACGGTCCGCAAGAACACCGCTTACGCCGGGGATTCCAGATACGATGTATCTTTGATTTTCAGCAACACTAACCGGTTTTCGTCCTTCCCTGACGCGCAATTCCTTTTTCTTTTCTAATTGTTCTCTTCTAGCAATGTGGAAGATTATCTCAGCAACTTCCTTTTCATTTGTTGCAAAGAAGACCGGTACCTTGAAATCTGCAAGTACGCTTGCAAGCGCTCCGTAGAATGCAGTCTCTCCGATTCCGGAAAGATGTTTCTTTTCCCCTTGAATTACAAGAATAGGTCGGGAGTATTTCTCGCTCATGTTCACTAGCTGTTTGAACAACCTGCCGTCATAGATCGATTTTACAAAGTCATCGAGGGTTTTCCTTTCAATGACGATCTCTTCAGATAGGACGAAATCTCCGAAATCGAGCTGCTTTACTTCTACCCGAGAGCCTCTTTGTCTTAACTTTTCGACAAGTTCCGGAATTTCCCGGGTATCCGCGATAACAAGAGGAACATTGTCACCCTGTGGTCCGACGAACTGATCAAGAGGCCCCTTTTTCTCGGTCTTTGATTCAACCAGGGTTTTGGCAAATTTTCTAGTTTCACCGAGTCTCCTCCTGCTCAGCCAATAATAGGCCTCATCTCGAGTACCCTTTGTGATTAGAACGTACAGCCTTCCTTCTTTTCTTCTGCCGGTCCTCCCTTTTCGCTGGACGAATCGGACAGCGCTGGGAACATTGTCGTAGAAAATTACCACGTTGCAATCTGCGACGTCCAGCCCTTCTTCTCCTACTTGGGTTGCAACAAGAATATCGTAAATGCCGTCCCTGAGCTGTTGCAATGAACGCAACTGATTTTTTTGGCTCTGCCCGGTTTCGCCACTTTTACCGATGAGGTAGCCCGCCTTGAATCCTTTTTCGGTCAAAGCTGAATGAATTTGATCAACTGTATCGCGATAACTGGCAAAAATTATTCCGCGTTCCCCGCTTTTTACTGAGCTAGCAAGCTCAATCACTTTCTGAATCTTGGGATGTTCTTCTCCCTTTGAAAGCAAAGTCTTTGATTTTTCGTAGGCTTCTCGGATTCTCTGCTCGTTCAATAGTTCCGACATCCCAAAACCTCTCTTTCTTTCGTTTAACCTATCCATAAATTTCGTAAATGCGGTAAGGCTTTGAGTTTCGAGCAGATTTAGGGCGTGATGCAGCCGAATACTGCTAAAAAGAGCGTTCCTCAGTTGAGAACTCTGAATTTGATCAATCTTCGTTCTCAGCTTCAGGAGGTCTTTGAGCGTGATCGATCCGTAGTTGTTTCTATGAATGATTGAAGCATCCTCCATCATTTTCAATCTAGAGTTCAATGAGGATCGGAGAAGTTCTTGAACGGATTTCAGCTCGGGGCCAAGCTCAACTTCTATCCAGTTGACATCGGTCTTGAACACGAAGGGTTTTACGTCATCGCTCTTTTCGTCACGAGTCTCTACCTTCGTAATCTTGAGTTTTGAAATGATTTCTTCAATTTTGGTTTTGTCAGATGGTAGCGAGGCAGTCATTCCTACAATTCGGCCACCTTGCCGGAATTCGTTGAAGGCTGAAGCGATCAGTGTATACGCGTAATTACCAACCGCTCTGTGAACCTCATCAAATACGATAAGAGAAAAGTCCTGAGGTTTGAATTTCCCTTTTTCGAGCTCCACTAGTGCTACCTGCGGCGTTGCACAAACAAGTCTCCTAGCCCATGTCGAATCCCTAGCTTCCGCGGGATCTTCTCCAGTTAAGATGGCGATCTCGTCTGACGGTAAGTCCAGATATTTCAAAAAAAATGAATAATGTTGGTTTGCAAGAACTCTTGTTGGAGCGAGAACGAGGGCCCTTGATTCCGAACTCTTGCTAAGAAAGTCCGCTATGATGAGGAGTGCGATCGCAGTTTTGCCTAGACCTGTTGGGAGGATGACGAGAGTATTTTGAGCCGTTGCAATCTTGGCTACATCCAGCTGATAGGCACGTTCTTCTAGCAGGCCCGGTTTTACAAGCGGAAATTCAACGAATTTTGCCTGCGCTGTGATAGGTTCTTTCAGCTCCAAAGACTATGGCCCAAGAAAAATCGAATCCAAGTATTAAATAGATTAATTGAATCCTTTTATCAGTAAAAAGAATCGAAAGGCAGTTGTAAGGTTGAGTTCGTCGTCCACGAATAGTGGGGTCCTCATAAGTTTCGAGGGTATAGACGCCTCAGGGAAAAATACCCAGTCGAGAATGCTCTGCGAGAGTCTGAAAGAGAACAGAATCAACTTTGAGCTCCTAAGCTTTCCCGAGTATTCTACTCCGATAGGGCAGGAGATCAAGAGCTATTTGACGGAAAAGCGCGAATACAGTATGGAGACAATGCACATGCTCTATTCTGCTAACCGGTACGAATTCAAGTCGAGAATTGAACATTGGATTTCGGAAAAGAAATTCGTAGTCCTGAATAGATACTCTGAATCAAATATCGCGTATGGAATCGCAGACGGCTTGCCCCGGAGCTGGCTGGAGCAACTTGAAAGCCGGATGCCTGGGTCAGATTACGTTTTTTATCTGAAGATTGATCCGAAAATCTCATTGGCGCGTAAAGCTTCGAGAGATCGATTTGAATCGAATCTCAAATTCCTCGAGATGGTTTCCCAAGTTTACGATGCTCTTGCGCTCGACCCAAAGTGGGTGACCATTGACGGGGACCGTGATCCGGGGATTATTCATTATGAAATATTGAAAACCTTGTCCGCCCGCCTAGGAGATAAAACTCTGAACCCGTCCCCCCAGAAATCGGAAATCATGACTAAGAGGAACGCCGCTGTCTAATTTCGAAGGTAGGCTTGCTAAGAAACATTGAACGAAACAATAACAGATGAAAAATCAAAACAGCCCACTCTTGATGATTTGGACAGAAAACTGCTAACAATGCTTCAGGACAACGCAAGAGAATCTGCCTCAGAAATCTCGAGAAGAACCGGCTATAATGAAAATACCATCCGGTATAGAATTGAGAGATTGAAGAAAAGTGGAGTGATCAAAGAGTTCACCGCCTTGTTGAACCCGCGTCTGATCGGACTGCCATTTGCTGCGATAATGATGATAACTACAGAGCCAAATCAGCTCAAGGAGGTTTTCGAACGGCTTGCTGTGCTTGACGAAACAAAGCACATTCTCCAAGCAACGGGAAAGCATGATTTGATTGTAGTTGCTCATTATCAGAGCATGACTTCTATGAACGATGCTTCTCAGAAAATAAAATCCATTCCGGGGGTGAGAGAAGCTGAAGTTCATCTGGCCACTGGCTTGATCAAGGTAGATACAAAATTCAACGTAGGTTCGTCAAACTAGATCGCCGATCTGATATGTTTCATAATTTGGCAAGAGCGTAGAGAAAACAATGGGTCAAGATCAATCCAGGGGAACGATATTTCGCCATTCGTTGTCCGGAATCCTTCTTCTGGTAGCATTGGTTTTTTTCACCTGTATGAACATAATCTACGCCCAAAACAAAGCAGAATTTCAAACATCAACTGGTTCTTACTTTTACCCTGATGTTTCCCTTGCACTGCTCCTCTTAGGTACGGTATTTCTCGCGATCTCTGCTGTGAATTTTCTTTTGATTGAATCGAGGAGACCTCTGTCTATTGATTCAAGCTCTAGACTCGTCAGGAGCCTGGGTGCAATTATTGCAGATACGATTTTTCAGAGCAAAAGAATAATCGCGTTGGTCGCGATAATTTATGCCGTTATTTTTGCTTTTCTCGATGGAATTCTGATTTACCAACCATCAGTTGACTTCGCGTCGTCGTATGGAATCTCTACTCCGTCTGCAATTCTAGAAAGCTGTTGCGGACCACCCGGGTATGTTCCAGTAGGACTAGTTTATTTTCCGGCGGAACATTTTGGGATCCAGCTTATACCCATTTCAATTCTCATAATGTTATTGATATCCGTCTTGGTGGGGGTAAATGTCGCTTTCTTGATGGGTTCCATTGAGAAGTCCAAACCAATGAAGTTGCAGAAAGCAAGTGCCACGATTCGCTTTGGAAAAAGCTCGTTTGTGGGTGGAGCGCTAGGCGCTACTTTTGGAGTTTTTGCTGGTTGCCCTACATGCGCAGCGATATTCTTCATTTCTATGATAGCTGGAAGTGGCGCAACAGCTTTTTCGCTTGCGATTTCGGAGTATCAACCCGAAATAATTCTATTGTCGATCCCTCTTCTTCTTACTTCTATTTGGTGGCAGGCGAGGAGCATCAGATCATTTCTTCTAGGGTGCGCAGTATGACCAAAGTAGAAACTACGATGGCAAGGGGCTCGACCCTCTCTAACTATGTCCAACTGATGAAGCCGGGAATCATGGTTCTTCTAGTTTTGGAGGCAATAACTGCAATGATTGTTGCAAGTGGTCGATCGACACAATTTACCTCTGTCATAGGAATCGCGGCAGCCGGGATCTTGTCCTCAGGAGGATCTGCTGCTTTGAATCACTATCTGGAAAGAAGCAAAGACGTTCTCATGACTAGAACAGATCATCGACCCGTTGCCACCCAGAGGATTCCGGCAAAGAACGCCTTGGTCTTTGGAATTGCCTTGATTGCTTCGGGTCTAACGCTTGCCTTGATTTTGTTCAATGTACTCACTGCCTCAATGATCTTACTTGGAAGCGTTTCGTACATCTTCCTTTACACAATTTACCTCAAGCCTAGGACATATTGGAATATTGTAATTGGAGGAATCGCCGGGGTATTTCCAGCGCTTGCAGGTTGGGCAGCAGTCGAAGACAGAATTGGTTGGCCATCAATATTCATCGGACTTTTGGTGTTTCTGTGGACACCTCCTCACTTTTGGGGTTTGTCACTAAAGTTCAAAGAGGATTACGCTAAATCAGGGTATCCCATGTTGTCGGTTGTCAAAAATCAGAACGAAGTGATAAACTGGATTGTATTGTCGACGATCCCCCTCTTGATATTCTCGGTCCTTCCACTTGCAATTCACGCGCTCGGGTCGTTTGACGCGGTGTATTATTTGACCGCGGCAGTAATGGGCGCAGCTTTTGTAATCGTGGATTATCGTATGCTGAAGAAACCGACGGTGCAGAACGGATTCAATGCGTTCCTGATATCGTTACCTTATTTGTTCATATTATTTGCCGGGATGATCGTTAGTGCGATTTTCTAACGAAACTATTTTTGAGCGGTCTTCTCTCCCAACCATTCCATTCAATGAGCGAGGCTCTTCAATAACTTTCATTTCGACTTATGAACTCACATGACAAAGCTAATTTCCTGTCGATAAACTATATTATCAATTTTCTGACAGTATTTCAAATGCCCAGTTCCCGACCTTGACTAACGCAAGAAAAATCGTCGAGCTTCCGGCGTTACCTTCTGAACTTCAGGGACTAGGATTTTTGGGGTTCAATCTTTACCATTGTTGGGAGCGACACGTTAGAGAAATTTTTCCCATTGTCGATGTCGAAACTTGGGAACGATCTAGCCATAACCCAGTTGCTGTTTTGAAAAAGCTCTCTGGCCCCCGAATCAATGAACTAAGATCTGATCACAATTTCATTCTAAAACTCCAAAAATCGGTCGAATTACAGCAGAAATACCTTACAGAAAACTCCGACCTCTGGTTTAACAGGACTTACAAGATTCAAGCTGATGGAAGACCACTGGTAGCGTATTTTTCAATGGAGTTTGGGGTAGCTTCATTTCTCAAAATATACTCGGGTGGTCTCGGTGTTCTTTCAGGCGACCATCTGAAATCGGCTTCAGACCTCGGGGTCCCGCTTGTGGGATTTGGACTGTTCTATACACGCGGTTACTTCTCCCAATCATTGAATGCCGACGGTTGGCAGGTTGAGTACTACCCGGCGAACAATCCTGAAGACCTTCCAATTGAACTCGTGATGGGCGAAGATGCCCGATCTCCTTTGGTTTTTTCGGTACCGTTGGCAAACCGGGATGTAAAAGTCAGAGCTTGGAAGGTCTCTGTCGGTAGGGTCACACTTTATCTTCTCGACACAAATATTCCGGGACGAAATACCCCCGAGGATTGCGAAATCACCGCCGAACTTTATGGAGGCGACTCTGATACTAGGATTAAGCAGGAGATCGTACTCGGTTTCGGCGGTGCCCGGTTGATCAGATTGTTAGGACTAAGCCCCCGGATTTACCACATGAACGAAGGACACTCGAGTTTTGTTTCTCTCGAAAGAATTTCCAGAATAATCGAAGACAGCGCGGGAAGCAAAACTTTCCGGCAAGCGCTCGAAACTGTAAGATCAACTACTATGTTCACAACTCATACACCCGTTCCTGCCGGGATTGACATATTCACAAGAGGTCAGATCGAACATTATCTTTCCCAATGCCCGTACAGGCTTCAGATATCTTTTGACGATCTGTTCTCCCTCGGGCAGGAAACACCCGATTCCGGCGGATTCAACATGGCTGTGTTTGCAATCAGAACATCTTCAATGGTGAACGGAGTATCCAATTTGCACAGACACGTTGCGCGAAAACTCTGGGAACGCGTGCTGCAAGAGGAAGAATTTGATGTCGATGAGGACTTGCCAGACAAGAGAACCGGAAAGAGGATGCGCTCAGTAACAAATGGGGTTCATGTCGCGTCTTGGATTTCCGACCCTATGGCTGACTTATTTGACGAATTTTTGGGGCATGAATGGATTTCGACTCCTTGGAAGCAAGAAACCTGGCGGACAATTTCCAAGATTCCACCTGAAAGGCTTTGGGAAGCAAGACAAAAGTCAAGATCAAAACTTCTGGAGTACGTACACGGAAAAACCGGGCATCACGATCAAAAATTAGATCCGAAAGTTCTGACAGTGGGTTTTGCTAGAAGATTTGCAACCTATAAACGCGCCACGCTTCTTTTTTCCGATCAGCCCAGACTGGAGCATTTGTTACATGAGGGCAATAGACCAATTCAGTTTGTTTTCGCAGGTAAGGCTCACCCAAGGGATCACGATGGTAAGAAGTTCATACAGGAAATCAATTCCTTCCTGAAGAGGGAATCGGCCGGCGGAAGAATCGTCTTTCTACCGGACTATGACATTGAAGTTGCTCGTAATATGGTTCAGGGAGTGGATGTCTGGCTCAATAATCCAAGGCGCCCGCTTGAGGCTTCAGGCACAAGTGGCATGAAAGTACTATGTAACGGTGGTATTAACCTCAGTGTCCTGGATGGTTGGTGGGACGAAGCATATACACCATCAAATGGCTGGGCAATAGGCGTAGGTGCGATGGACTCAAACCATTCTCTCCAGGACAAGCAAGATGCGGAGTCTCTTTACGATCTTTTGGAAAATCACGTTATGACGGAATTCTACGATAGGACGGATGATCTTCCATTGAAATGGATCGAGAGAATGAAGCGCTCAATGTCCGGATTAACGCCTCGTTTCAGCTCTGGGAGAATGGTTATGGAGTATGCCGAGAACTTCTATTTTAGGAACTTAGAGAGAGGCGATGTTGAGACAAAAATAGAAACAGCCAAGACATCTAGTTCAAACGCCTAATTTTATGGGCGTCTTTCACTTTTTGTTTTGATCTTCCAAGGTACGATGGATCTTCTTTATCGCGCTGGTAATAAGATCAGATTCTATCTTGGCTGAAAAAGACGACGTAACAATATCTGCAGCTCCCTTTTCGTTCATAAGATCAAACAAGTGAACTTGATATGAGCCGAGCGCCCGCAAAGCTGCCTGACATTCATCGTTTGTCAAAACTGTGTCAACCACTGGAATTCTTCTCTCTACCATTCCCCACTCCACCTTCTTGGTTTAGAAGCTTATGAAGAGTTCAGCGGGCTTTTCAATTCTCCGTAATGTTTTCAAGAGATTTCCCAGCGCTCTGAAAGTAACCTTGTCCTTTCCAGTAAAGTTTCTTTTTTCTCGCGACCTTGATAGATGTGGTCACAATCGCAATGATGAACATTAATGCACCCAAAAAATAAAGAAAGATCGCAGGTCTGACCTTTCCGGACACCTCTCTCATTTCCATAGCGGTTAGAGAAAGAAAAACAGCTATGTTAACCAGACTCGCCGTCAATCCAACAAGAAAAATCGGAGAATATTCGGAAGAATAGATCCCGGCTAGGACGAAAATCGGAGGATAAATTATCAATACGAAAAGCAAGACGGCATTCAGGATGGAAATAGTACCGAAATTCTTGATCGACGACGACGTTATTCGTTCCAGTCCATCGAATATCGTTTTGGGATCACTCTCCCATTCTGTTGAAAGAAGCTCTGTTCCTCTTTCGACTCTTAGATTGTAGCCTGCAGATTTCACGAGCTGTGCAACCGCCGCATCTTCCACCAATTGATCTCTTACCTTGCTGTGTCCCCCAGTTCTAGCATAGACTTCCCTTCGTATGAGAAAAAAGGTTCCGAAGACATAAGCTCTCTTGCTTTTTCTGTCGTTTACTTTGATCATGGGATACAACAAATTGATTGCCCCGGTGATTAACGGAAGAACGGCAGGAGCCCAAATTCCACGTGTTACGACGCGAGGAGATAAGGAGAACATGTCGATTGAGTTTTTCTCCATGTAAAGAGCACAAAGCTCAACCACTGTCCGTTCATACAGTGAGTCGGCATCTACAAACAAAAGATAGTCTCCATTAGCTTCTTGAAAGCCTCTCCAGCAAGGCCAGCTCTTACCAACCCAGCCGGAAGGTTTTTCCCCGGCGGGAATTAAGCGCAGATTTTCAGTTCTAGCCGCGATCTCAGAAACAATTTTAGGCGTACTGTCCGTCGAAGAGTCATCAACAACAACGATCTCGAAATTGAGATATGTCTGATGGATTAGTGACTCTACACACGCCTTAATCATTTGCTCTTCATTTTTTGCAGTTACGACGATCGAAACCTTGGGCTTTCTTTTATTGTCAAATTTTGAAGAAACGTAGCTAAATGTCGGAGCTTGACTTTCCGTATAAACAAGGTACCCGAAAACTGCAAGAGATCCTATTAGAGAGATCAAAGCAAATATGGGAAAAATATCTAGGAGACTAGACAACTCTCTCATTCGCCTTAATGTGCGCGATCATTTTCGAGTGGATTTCGAAATATTGGAAAAAATGTAACTTACTGGATCCTCAAACTTCGCCGTTTCTTTTTTCGCCCTAACAAGGAATGCCTCTTTTTCTTTTTCGATGTTTTTGAGAACTTCGACCGTCTCTGCGATAAGATCCGACTGATTCGAGGCCTCTATCGACAATCTCTTGGGGAAATAGTAGTTCGAGAAAACGTCGAGCTCTGCGGAAGGAAAATAAGAGATGTTGGGAACTCCCATTAGCGCGGCCTCCTGTGTCATAGTAGCTCCTCCACCAATTAGTAGATCAGTCTGGCTGATTCCCTCAACGCCATCAATCGCATCGTTCGGAACCAACGCTTTCTTGCTGAACTCTCTTTCAGCCCAACGCCGCTGGTCGTCGTACCTTGGAACGAGCGTGACTTCAAAATCTCCTAGCTTGTGAATTTCGTCTATAAGCCGGCCGAGGACTGATGACACCCCAAGACCATGCCTAAAGTACGAAGCAAACCACTCTTCAAGTCGGATCATTACTTTTCCCTTGACCTCTTTTGGTACTTTCACTTTCGCCCGATTGAGCCATGCCCACGGATCTAGCGCATGGTATCTCATAACTCGTTTTGCCTCTAACCCGTATTGAGTCCACCTTTCACGCAAAATGGGAAATGGTGTGAAAAGCAGATTTGAAAGTGGAACCGCAAGCTTTGAAGGGGCCCGAGCATGCGGTGAATCGCTGCAGATTATGTGTGGAATCCCCAAACCGAAGCTAACTCTTGCAGCTTCCGGTGAGATAAAAGAAAATGAATAATCAAAATTTCCATCCTTGGCAAAAGAGATTAGCTCGTTCTCCCTAGCTATGCTTGCCTTTAATTTTTCTAGCAGATCTCCGCCACCGTGCTTGCCCAAACGAGTGAACGTCAGACGCTGACGAGCTAGGAATTTGTTCAGTTCCGAATAGTCGCGAGTTGTTACCGCTATTTCGAATTTCTTTGAAGGAACTCCCTCGACCATCGATTTTGTAAAGAGTGCTTGTTTCGGGGTGAGCGCGTCGATCCAGATGCGAATAGCCAATAGTATGCAGTCTACGCCGACTGAACAGAATTCAGAAAGCCGGTATAAAAAAACGACATGACGAGTAGGGGAAAAACGAGGATGGACTTCCCTAGGCTTTCTTTTCCGCAGTACTGGCTGAGCCTTCTGTAGTTGCGGAAGGGGATGGAGTAGGTTCTGGCTCTAGCGGAACTGGCGGTGGAGTAGTTGCCATCACATAACCAATCCAACCAAGAATAGCAAGTATGCCAATGACTGCGACAAACGCAGTTATCTCGAGTGTATAGAGGGCAATCTTACTTCCCAAACCGAACAGCAAAAATCCGTAAACGAAAACTCCGACAATTGCGCCAATTACCAGCGCACTTCCAATCGCTCTGTCTCTTGCCATTTTGCAGTGTTCGTAGGACAACGGAATCGCAATTTGATATTTATGCTTTGCACGGAAGTATATCGGGAATACGTCTGGCAAATACTAAAGTCATAATATTAACGAGACAAGAATAGCCCTATCCAAATCCGCCTAAGAAAAAAAGTAAAAATTGAGATAAAATAAGATTGAAAGATAACGACCCGACTTCATCGGATGAAAATTCGCATCCGACTGAAGCGAAAAAACCTAGGAAGAATCCAGATCGGGTCTCTAGCCCTTCGACACCGGTTGATTTCGATCCCGATACAGAATTGAGAGGTCGCACACTTCGCGCGTATCTTTTCATCTTGAAAAGTCCGAAGGCGATTGGGGTTAGGGAACTCCAGCGATCTCTGGGACTCTCCAGCCCCAGTGTGGCCTATCATCATCTGGATAAATTGATGCGACTCGGTTTGATCGAGAAGGACCAATACGGCGAGTACACGATCGTCAAGAACGCGAACGTAAACGTGCTGCAGGCCTTTACCCAAGTAGGAAGGTTACTCGTTCCGCGGTTCATCTTTTACGCCGTTTTCTTCACAACTTTGCTCGTTGGCTATATCTTGGTTTTTCAGCAGAGCGTAAACTTCTTTGCTATCGCCTTTGGGGTGTTTGCCTCGATTTTTGCCTGGTATGAAGCTTACAGAACATGGAAGAGGAGGCCCTTCTAGTCAGATGCGGAAAACGACTGTTCTGATGACTAGAACTATGAATCAGGTCGATTACACTAGTATCGAAGAGGAGGGAACAATATGAAACTACCAGATAAGCCTGTCATTAATGGCATTCTCGGTATAGTCTGCGCTCTGGTTGTTTTGGGACTTCTTTCCTGGCCCGGTCTTGTTGGCAATCAGGCTCCACAGTCCCTCTTGGGAAAAAACATTTCCACATCGCAGGCAAACGGATCCGGTGCTTCGAGCTCAACATTTGCATTATCGTCTTCAACGCCGGTTTTAGCTCCGTCCTCAAGCGCTGCTTATGCTAACAGTTCCCCGGCTGTTTCCTCGGGCGAGGCGAGAACGAACACGTCTAATTCTCTTTCTGGCTACAGTAATTCGCCTCATCCTACTAATGGATCTGTGTTCGGCAATTCCAGTGCTCCTTTCGCCTCCTCAACCTCTGGTCTCGCCCTGACAAACAGCTCTGGCACAATAGCTCAGACAACTACTACAGAGGATTCACTTGTAACAACCTCTGAAACGACAACAGTTGTAAGTGATGCAACGCAGCAAAATAGTGCCACAGTTACGCCCGTCGTTTCATCTGGCGCTAGTTCTTCGCCTAAGATAGATACGAGTTCGTTCCAAACTCTCGGGATCCTCTCGATAGGTTCAATCTTGATAGCACTTGGCTCAATGATCTTCGTTTACCGAAGAGTTAATCGGGCGGGAGAAGATTCTGAAGATAAAGTATGAATGAAACTATGATCTAACTTTTCTAAACATTCTAAAGATCTTTCAAGCATCACCCCTAACTCTCACCATCCAATGACTTGCACTCTTGAAAACATCAACTGCTTTGTGTCATTTTTTTATACTCTAAAAACCAAAATTTCAATTTGGATGCCAAACATCGAGGACGTCCTGAGGCAAAATCCTTCTGTCAGGTTTGCGGCCATTATCGGCCCAGATGGCAAAATGATCAAGGGGGAGATGAGATCTAAAACCAAGTCCTTGGAGCCTGCGTCCAAAGGTGAACAGTTGTACCTGCAGTGGACAACCATGCATAGATCTGGCAATGATTGGAACAAGTACCTTGGAAGACGACGCTACATTCTAGACAAGCGGGAGCTTGTCCATATTTACACTTTCAATCTGGATGAAGACCATGTTCTCCTGGTGTCGACCGATCCAGTAGGAACGTCCAACCTCGGCGATTCAATACTCGAGCTGCTTGCCGAGACACCTGTGATAAAAAAAGTCAAGAAACCGTAGTTTTTGGATCAGTTTTTTCTCCGGATAAAAATCCAATGCGACGCTAGATTCTTCCTAAGATTTCAGAGATAGCTTTCGTTCTTCGTTGGAAAATCAAAGATTCGCTTTCTTGCGAAATTTGCGACCGGGCATCGTGCTTGCGGGCCTGATCATTCTCGGTTATGTAATTGGTCTGATAGGTGATTCATTTCAGGTTTGTCCCAAGCAAATTCTTCTGTCCTGTCCTAGCGCAACTACTGCAACATATTATCTTGCTCAAAATAATGGTATAGTCGTCTATCTACACCAATACTACCAGTTATTCACTTCAATTCTTGTAACTGATTCACCAATCGATGCTGGCTTTAACGCAGTGGCAGTTTTAATTCTCGATAGGTTGACCGATGATACTTTCAACATGAGTCGATATTTTCTGATTTTTTTCCTGACAGCGATTCTGGGAAATTTGCTAACTCTCGCAGAAGGTCCGCAATATGCAAGCGCTGGAGCTTCGGGAGGCATATTCGGTCTAATAGCTGCAGTCTTCTCGTACTCATGGGCTAAAGAAAATAGGATAGAGATCACGACTCTCGCCTTTTTTCTGATAGTTTTCGTGGGTAGTAGTTTTCTTATCTCCGACGTAAATTACGTTGCGCATTTAGGCGGAGCGATTGGGGGGTTTATAGCCGGTCCACTTCTCTATAGAAGCATCAATCCAAAGCTCACTGGCCAAGTCACTGAATTAAGCGATTCGAACAGATTTACGAAGATAATTGTATCTGCCCTAATTTTTGGATTGACAATAGGATCCATAGTTCAGTTCCTGTTGTTTGTAAGCTAGAGTTTCTCCGAAAACTTGTGTCACCTATTTTTGCTGGGATTATTGACTAGTAATCTTGGTCCTGACTGTCGGAATTCTGTCACTCAGATACTTGAAAGCTATGAATGCACCTATTATGCTGAGAACGATGTTAAGGACGATATCCGCAGTCCAAGCTATAGCGATAGCATCGAAGGTCTTTCCCAAGATGCTAGTAAACATGCTTATTATCAGCAGTCCGACGAGAGATTCAGCAAGACCACTCACACCGGCCCCAAACAAAAGCCGTGTTTGAGAAATTGACGAACTGCTGTACTTTGTTCCTAAAATAAGTGCAAGATCAAAGACAACACCCGATACTACCGTTGCTGGAAAAAGATATGGGGCAGGAGCAGGTACTGCGATGAAAACCACGCCACAAACAATTCCCATCAGGGTCGCGCTCCATTTCCTTCTGGTAAGCAGAATAAGCGAGGCCATGAAGAAGCCTCTCAAAAAATGCTCAGGATAGCCTACCTGGGTCACGACCGACGTTAACCCGGATGTAACAATGTAAAGCGCGGAGAAGAGCCCGATCAGCGCGATAGAACGCGTCGATGAAACCTGGACTGGCATCTGCACGATTATGGTCGGACCAAAACCGTTGACGGAGGATAAATTAGCTTTGTGATATCTACCAAGATAGCGAAGTCCTATTGTGGAAAACGCAAAACAATCTCTTGTCCAAAACTAGGCATTAGTCGTAATTTGGCTTTCTCAGCCGATCATTGCTGTTCTCCTGTTTAGAATTTAATATATCTGGAAGAAACCAAATTGGAAAAAGCGTCGGCTTCGGAGCAGAGTTGGCGGATCGCCCGTTCCTCTACTTCCCATACTGGAGAGTTCATCTCTAACAAATGCGTAGCGAGTTCGAAAATTCGAGTTCAGGATGGGTTCCGGCTCGTCTGAAGGATTTGCTGAACGATCCCCAATATACCTCACTCATGCTAGCGACAGGTGTATTTTTTCTAGTAAGCATATTGATCCACTTTCCCCTGAACAATTCCCCCCAGTTCTATAGTGATTTCTTGGGATCTTTCTGGGGCAGGCAGACACCGAACGGGCTACGGGAAGTGGTGGTCGGTATTCCGTATGTAACCTACATGTTCGAGTACCCACCAATCTGCGGGTTGATTCTGTGGCTTGGCGGATGGGCGAGTCAAGGTAACGTCTACATTTTTTCGATTGTTGAGTTTGGCGTTCTGCTTGTAGTGGCAGTTATCATCACCCATATCGTGTTCCAATTCATCGGCTACTTGGGTCTGAACAGAAACCGGCAGTTGCTTTACTCAGTATTTGCGCCTTCGCTCCTTTTGTACGGAGCATACAATTTCGACATTGTTCAGACTCTTTTCGTAGTGATGTCGCTTTACTTTTTCATAGCAAGGAAACAATACAAGCTTAGCGCAGGGTTTTTGGGACTGGCGGTTGCCACGAAATTATCGCCTGCTCTGCTTTTGCCGCTTTTCTGGCAAGATCTGCGGAGCAAAAATCAGCGTATTACGTTCACAGCACTGATGGGCGTTGTCGTAGGTGCTCTAAATATCCCTTTCATGTTGGCTAACTTCCAGGTCTGGCTGCAAGGGTACACCTACCTGAAAAACTGGGGGCTGGAGGACTCGTTTCTCGTTTGGATCTTTAACAATCCTGGCGACTGGGGTCTGGCGAAAGATATCAGCTACGTACTGATCGGCGGATCTGCCCTGGCGATTTATATCTTCTTTAGGAGAAAATCGCTCCTCGTCAGGTCTCTCATGATACTGAGTGCTTTTATTGTGTTTTCATACATCGCGACACCACAGATGAATCTGGACCTGCTACCGCTTTTCTCACTAGTTCCGATGGTTCCTCTTTCACTTTTCTATCTCTTCGAGCTCTCCGATATCGGAATGATATTATTCTGGTTTCACTTCCAGCCGAACAACGTTACGCCGAGCGTACCCCAAGCTTTTGCCCTATTGCGACAGATTTACCTAGCTACGATTCTAGGTATTCTCGCTTTTTCAAAAAAACTCACAAAGATCTGAGTACGAACCAAGTTGAGTGAATCAGAACCCCCCACCGAGGGACCCAGTGTACCAGCTGTCCCTCCCGAAGTACCGGCCGAGATGCCAACTTCAGTTCCGACGATTTCACCGGAAAAACGACTTCAAACTCGAGTAATGAACGTCTTTGGCAGTGTTATCAACGGATTCAATATCGGTCATCTCCTGCTGATACTTTTTGCCCTTCATCTGTTTGCAATGTCCTTCCCCAATGGGAACAACCCTCCGCAATACGTTTTTGACGAGGCTTACTATGTGCCCGCAGCTCAAGACCTTCTTCATTTAGTACCTAGTAACCTGGAACATCCTTTCTTGGGTAAAATCTGGGGCGCTCTCGGGATTTACCTTTTCGGAAATTCTTTCTTTGGCTGGAGAATTTTTTACGTCATTATCGGTACAGCGACGGTCGGAGTGTTCTACGAGCTTGCCCGGGTTTTCTTTTCCAAAGAAAAAGCTCTCCTCGCGGCTAGCTTTCTGGGCTTTGAGACGCTCTTTTTCATCCACACGTCGCTCGCGTTGCTTGAAGGACCTCCAATCTTCTTTGCGCTTCTGGGTTTCCTTGCTTATTTTAAGAAGCGCTACTACTGGTCTGCTATCGCGTTCGGGCTTTGTATTCTGAGCAAGGAGTGGGGTACTTATTTCGTTGCATCGCTTTTTCTCTATCACGTATATGCGACGCGGAAAATCCCCTTCAAGCAATTGTTCTCGACTGCGTCTGTCAAGAGGTTGATAATATTCATAGTTGTTGTGATCGCTGTTGTGGGAATACCATTGACCGCTTACGATCAGCTTTACCACCCATACGAGAGTACTCTTTCTACGGTCGGGACGGTCATAACGCAATTGCCCAACGGAACCCAGATTACCTCGACTAACACTACTCTTTCCCATTACAATTTCGTGAACTTCTTTTGGCAGAATTTCCAGTACTACTACAGTTACCACACTGGCCTTACAATGAGTAATTCGGACTATTCGGATCCGTGGCAACACTTGGCGTGGTACTGGGTCTTACCACTTAACGTGAATCCTGCCCAGTATTATGTGACCACTGTTACTGTCACAACGACCGCGAATAACGGCACCGTGATCAGCAAGACTTTTCTTCATCCAATAGATTGGCTGGGCATTGGAAATCTTGTCATCTGGCTTTCATTCTGGATTATCGTTCCAGTCATAATCTTCAAGGCAATCAGGCGAATGGCAACGCAGCTCGACGCTCTGATCGCTGCTCTTATCGTCGGTACTTATGGGCCAAATCTGATCCTTTCTGGAATTTATCACCGCGTCGTCTACTCATTTTACTTTGTCAACACCGATCCTGCTCTTGCTTTGGGAATTCCTATGGTGATTACTTTCATAGCCCCGGATTCCGTTAAACTTCAAAGAATTCTTGCTCTCGTCTGGCTCGGCGCGGCTATTGTATTCTTCATAATGTTCTATCCGATCCATCCCTCGGCATCGCTAAGCGGATAAGAACTGCAAATATTGGAAAAGATATTTTACTCAGAAGACAGCATTAACATGTTCGGAAAGAAGTGTAGGAACGCAACAAATGGTCTGGATTAAGCTGAATAATTTTGAATTTGAAGCTGAAAAGTTTGAGACAAGGACTATGCCCACGCCCGACTTGAAGGGAAAAGAAGTGATTTATTGGATTAAGATCACTACGCCGGACAAGAGACTTGCGACCGATCTCGGTCGTTTCATGGATGGTGCTCCGAAGTTCATTGATCTCAAAGTTCCCAGTGCGTTGATCGCCGCGAAAACTGAGGTAGAGACCTTTCGCAAAATGCCCCCAAAAGGGATACCAGGTGGAGATCTCGGGCAACAGGGTCGCCAGACGAAAACAGGGGAGGTCTTATCCGAAAATCATAGCGAAGAGCGTTCGGGGAGGGAAGATGAAGACGAATGGCGGTTTGAGATTATTTTGAGAAGGACACTTCCAACATCATCTGAGAAGCAGACACAATCGCCTTACGGTTAAGAAATCTAGCTAAAGGTCAGTTGACAGGACAGTTCTTCGAAGCGCTCCTAATCTTTGTTGACTGATAATATGTCCACCTCAGAAATTGGCGCAGGAACTTAACTCTGGAAACAATCGCAAAAGTAACCCTTCCAGCAGGCGCATAACGGGTCAGTCGAACCAATCCGTCGCCCGCACTGTAAACCTCAGAGCCTGCATTCGAAACTTCGACTATGTGAAAAGAACTTTTCAATCTATTTTTAGATAACAAGCCTTTGACAATCGCTTCCGCCTGATTGGCATGAATCGAGACGGGCGTCAATTTCCCATGAAGATCAAGAACCTTTACGATTTTCATGAAGCTTGTGCATGGGCCGCATCTCGAATCGTACAGCAAATAAGCTTGAGAGAGACGAATATCCGGATTTCCCAAAACACCGGTCATTATTTACTCGCTCACGACGGCTAACGAAAATTCCTAATTGTCCTTCTTCCTGAAAAGTTGTGCTGAATTATCGACCGGCGTTGCAAGTCTTAGAATATCGTCCTCAGAAATCGTGCGCTTTATTCCAGAAACGACATCCTTTGCATCGTAAAATAGCTCGCTACCGACCGGCATAGATTTGCTAGTTTGCAATAGCGAAATGATCTCAAATTCAGTGGGAGTACCTCCGTCGTCAATGATTACTAAATCCCCCTTCTTGAATCTGAATGAGACCAAAATTGCATTCACTCAACTAATCAATATAGGCGGTTCTGCTTATAATGATTTTATAATTGGATTGAGAACTGAACTGCCATGTCACCTGACTCTATGGACTGAGACGGAATCGATCTGGGCTCTGGACCGTCGACGATTGACTGAAAAATGATACTTGTTAAATAGCGAATTTATCGCGCTTGAACGGAATTCAAAATACCCACTATTTTGAGTTCAAAACGAACTCCCACAATCAGCGTTTTCATCAGAATAAATGAGAGTTAAGAATTGCCTTCAACTAAGAAATCCAAAGATTCCTCGAAACTAGCCCTAAATTATTCTCGCTACTACCAAGGTAAAATGCAGACGATTCCGAAAGTTCCAGTGACAAGCCTCGACGACTTTTCCATCTGGTACACTCCAGGGGTTGCAGCAGTGAGCCTGGCAGTTGCGAAGGATCCCGATTTGTCTTTTGAGTACACAAATAGATGGAATATGCTCTGCATTCTGACCGACGGATCAAGAGTGCTTGGACTGGGGGATATCGGTCCTGAAGGAAGCCTGCCGGTTATGGAAGGTAAAGCGTTGATTTACAAGTACCTTGGCGGGGTCGATGCCGTTCCTATTCCAATCAATGCTCACGAGCCTGAGAAGATTGTAGAATTCGCAGTAAATATTGAGCCTGCGTTTGGGGCGATCCATCTGGAGGACATTGCATCGCCGAAATGCTTCCAAATTCTAGATGAGCTGAAAGCGAAGTTGAACATTCCTGTGTGGCACGACGACCAGCAAGGAACTGCCGGCGTCATACTTGCAGGCCTCTACAATTCTCTCATATTGACGGGCAGGAAACTCAAGGACTCAAATATTGTTCTGATGGGCGCGGGCGCAGCGAATATTGCTGCGGCAAGGTTAATGATTTCTGCGGGCGCGAAGCCTGGAAATATTATTCTCGTTGACTCTAAAGGAATTCTTCAACCGGAGCGCGAGGATATGGACAAAATGATGCTGCAAAACAAATGGAAGTACGATCTCGCATTGATTACTAATTCTGAAAGACGTGAGGGTGGCATCGATGAGGCGGTCGAAAACGCCGATGCTCTCATAGCGGCGTCAAAGCCCGGACCGCATGTTCTTTCCAAATCTACATTGAAGAAGATGAACAAGGATTCTATTCTCTTCGCCCTTTCAAATCCAGTGCCAGAGATCTGGCCCAAAGAGGCGAAGGAAGCTGGAGTTCGAATCGTTGCAACAGGCAGATCGGATTTTCCGAATCAAGTTAATAACAGTCTAATTTTTCCATCGGTCATTCGGGGAGTACTTGACGTAAGATCCAAGTCTGTACCGGATGAGGTGATAGTCGCTGCTGCAAAAGAACTTGCAGCATACGCCGAGAGAAATGGTTCACTCTCGGACGAGCACATTCTGCCCACTATGATGGATTGGGAAATTTATCCTTTGGTTGCATCCGCGGTAGGTGACACTTGCGTCAAACTGGGAATCTCCAGGATAAAGCTTTCCAAGGAGCAAATCCGCAGGCGTGCTCAAGACATCATTCAAAAGACCCAAAAAATGATTGATAGTTTGCAAAAATCTAAGTTAATAGAACCTACTTCGCA